>CADBTO010000338.1 GCA_902797565.1 uncultured Lachnospiraceae bacterium | reverse complement strand
CCTTCCATGCAATCCATAGAGCAGCACGTCCTGTTTTTGCGAAAAACGCTTTGCCCCAAGCCGCATGAGCAGGTCTTCCTTCTCCTCCGGCGTATGGCTGTCAGACAGGAAATACTTTTCCAGATCCAGGACACGGTCGCCGGACGAAATCTGCTTATCATCTGAAGCGAACGCATAGAAGAAGAACGCGCGCTGTTCCACCGCCTCTACCTTCGTCTGAAACCTGCCCCACTGCATATCCGCCTTGCCGCTGTCCAGAGGAGCCAGAAACACGCTCCCCTTGGACTGCTCCGCAGAGAGACGCAACACGGCCCCTTTCCGCGCAAAGCCCGACACAGCACTCTGTCGGATCCGGTTTTCCTTGATCGTAAATACAATATCGGGCATAGCTACACCTCTTGCTTTTTACAGAATCTCTATATCAATATCCTGCGGCACGCACAGGCAATCCGGCGCCGGGAGAATGTCATCATTCTCCATCTTGTACAAACCTGCACCCTGCGCCTTGATCCAAAGCTCGTATACGCATATCACATCCGGAATGCGCTCGAGCGCCCGGTATACCTCGTCAAACTTCAGCTTCTCGCCAAAATGCTTTTCATTCGTCCGGTAATCCAGATAACGGCGCAGCACCTCTTCCGCCGCTTCCCGGACTTTCTCCACCCTGCCCTGCTTCGCCTGGATCTTTCCCCGGACATTCACCGGCAGGTACCGTGCTTCTGAAAGCTGCACACGCGTGGTCAAAAGCCGCGTCTGCTCCAACCGCTCCATGATGCTGTTCACATAGGTATCTTCCATCTCCCAGCCATCAATTCCAAGTTCGGGCAATACCACGACACGCACACAATGGCTGTCGTAATCCATCATCGCAGTGGCCTTCCGGATGCAAAGCCCCGGCGTGGAACAGACGATCCGTTCATAGTCTACTGCCGTCACCGCAACCTTGGGCGTCCGTACATCCAGCTGGAAACGCTCCTTCATTTCGTCAAAGGTCTCCGCGTAGCGCCCGCCCACGCCCGGTCCCGGATTATAAAAGATCACATCTTCCGGCACATCCTTTGCCTCGAAGTGCTTTCCTGCCCGGACATTCCCGGCACTCCCGCTCGATGTGGCACAGCTTGCCAGCAGAAGCCTTGCCCCGATGAAACTCCCGGCATCCTCGATCACGATGGTTCCTTCGTTTTCATGCAGATGGTAGTAGAACGACCCTTCTCCCGGCTTCTCCGGCCGGACGAAATCATACACCTTCGAGCCATCTGCCAGCGTCCGCTCTGCCAGCAGGCAGAAACTGCTGCGGACAATATGTTCATAGGGCAGGCGGATCTCCTGGTTGTCATAGCCATAGATCTGGCCCAGTTCATATTTGGAACTGGAATCTTCCGTATAACAGACAACGCGCACTGCATTCTTCATACGCCTGGGCGCAAACCCAAAGCGTTCTTTGTCAAAATGGAATTCAAACTGGCCAAAGCCCACATGCTCCACATCGAAAAACCGCCCTTTGTCCCCGTCCCTGTATTCCGTGGAATAAAGCCGGAAGCTCTCGCCTTTCTCCTCCCGCCCGAAGACCCGGATCAGCCCCTGCTCCGCAAGGTCTGAATACAGACGCGCCGCGCTGGGCTTCTGGATGGAAAACACCTGGCACTTCGTATCCTTCTGGAATACTTCGAAGAGGAAGCCGCTCACGCCGTGGAGTTTCGGCGCAATGTCATATCCGGCAGAAACCAGTGTTCCGCGCAGGAAATAATTCCTTGCCACCCCACCGTCTCCCGCATATTTTGCCGGCGCTTCTTTCGGCATCCGCAGGCGCAGCTCCCCGCTTGTCAAAAGCGATGCAGTATAGTCCCTTGCGGAAAGCTCCACAAAGCCCTCTTCGGTATACAGTTCCCATTTCACTGTGGCGAACATCGTCCGGCTGCGTTCCTCAATCGGATTGCGCAGCTCATTCTCCTCAAAGCGGAAATAAAAGATCATTTCCGTGCCGGGCTCCGGCAGTTCGTCCACATACAGCCCGATCATATCCCCTTCCGTCGGAACCTCCCCAAACAGGAGCGACGGGATCACCACATCATCATCGAGGACAAAGCTGATATCCTTTTCCTCTTTGGCATGCGCCTTTTTCGTCACGACACGCAAAATCCGGCTTCCACCAACAGTCATGATCCGGTCTGTTTCAAACGGAAGGCTCCCCAGCATAAAACGCTGGTTCGCCGGAAGCATCAGTTTGCGCTTTGTGCCGCCCACTGCAAGCAATACCTTTGCCGCCTTGCTCTTCTTCGGCTGGATGCCGACCAGGGACAGCAGGCGCCTGCGCACCTCGCCGGGGATCTGCGCCACCGATGCCTCCTGCAGCGTATTCGATGCAGAAAGGACTTCCAGGATCGTCAGGCCCGGATCCGCCGGATTGAAATTCGTCCACTCCGGTGCGTAGAACGGGATGGTGCGCATTGCGTCCTGGATCTTTTCTTCGACCGTCGTCTGGTTTTGAAGCTTGATATTCAGCATAGGACTACCCCTTCCTGCGCATATAGTATATGGACCCGATGGATTCCGCTCTTGCACACCATATAGGGTGCCGGTGCAAGCTCGGACAGATCCACTTCATGCCTGCCTTCGGCATCCGTATAGCTTGCACTGAGCGAAATCTTCTTAATCATCATCCTGCTCTTGAGCGCTCCCAGGCACATCTGGATCTGCGAAGCCTGCGGCAGCGTGCCGATCTTCCAGCCCAGATGCCCTTCCCCTGCCACCGGGCAAAGGAATCCATCGAGCAGCTGCTGGACCATCGGTGCCAGCTCAAAACTATCATCAATATCCGCCACATTCGCCCAGATATCGACCGAAATCTCCACAAACACCGGTTCGATGATCGCAACACGGTCCATCGGCATCGTAATTTCACAGCGCTGCCCCAGGAATGCCCGGAGCGGATCTTCCAGCTGGTGGAAAGAAAAGGAACCATAGGCATAATCCTTCATCAGAATCACAAGCACCAGTTCCTTGTCCGCGCAGGACAGTTTCTCCACATCTTCAGACACCAGGCCGCGCACCTGCTCGATCGCATCAGAAAATCCCTGGACTGCACGCTCATAATCCCCGGCGGAGATCAAACGCCCCCTGGAATGGAGCATATCCGCCCCCCGCCGCAGTGCAGCCGGAACGGTTTCGATATCACTCCCGCCATACGCACGGACAGGATTCGTGATATCACCAATAAACGGCAGATTGCCCCGCGTCCCGGTGATCGAGCCTGCAGGCACATTGCCAAGCCGCCCGACACAGCGCCGGATCCGCACCATCATCGCCGTATTCGCCGTGACCTTGGGATAATCCGTATGAATGCCATCCCCGAACAGGATCCAGTGGTTCTGCCGATCCAGCACATACACGCGCCGGTCCTTCGATCCAAGGAAACTGTCCGTTTCTGTCCACAGTACGAAGAACGATGTGAACCTGCCGGCCGCATCCTTCGAACAGCGCACCTTCTCCGGATGCTCTGTTTCCATACGCTGCATCATTTCCTCAGAGAGGGTGCCCATTTCGTTGACCCATACATCCACGGACAGGATATTCCGCTCCGAAAGGCCAAACGCCATATTCGGCTGCGGGGAATCCACATAGAACTCCCGTTCGTCTATCGTTTCGATATTGGAAACCTGCATCGCGTTCGGCTCAATCGCAAGAATCCGCGGCAGGGAAGATTTCTTTTCCTGCCCGCTGGCATCCCGTTCCTTCTTTGATCCCCCAAGACGGAGAATCCGGATCCAGTACCGGCGCTTCCCTTCCAGTTCCATTTCCTGCATATCCGGCTGGGGAACGAAGACCACAATCCCGGATTTTGTAAACCCTTCTGTATGATCCACCACCCGCATCGCCTTGAATCCCGATCCGGACGAATACTCAAACCGCACGCTGAGCCTTGAAAAGCGCGTATCCTCCTGCAAATGGAAAAACAGCGAAACCGGCCCTTCTTCCATCCGGTAGTCCATCCCCAGATAGAGCGCGTCTTCCTGATAGTGGGACGGAATCAAAAGCGGGAAAGGAACCGGTGCCTCGCCCTTCCGGCCGCCTCCTGCAAGACCTGCCCGCAAAAACGAAGCCGTGATTTCATGCCTGCGCGTGCCATCCATCCGGAAGATCCGTTTCGCGTCCACATAGGACTCCAGATAGCTGAAGGAAAGCGAAAGGTCGCGGATCTGCGGCGTGAAATGGATGCCGGGCCGCTGGTAGCACTGGTCTGCCTTGAGAAGACGCAGACGCAGATACCGGCATTCCTGCGCTCCGACCGCGATCGGCTCCCAGTCATCCGGCACCACGAAGGTAAACGTCACTTCCTTCGCCTGGCCGCTTGCAAACAGCCGTGCCAGCTCCTGGTCACACGGCATGGTCGCCCAGCCTGTCCCGTTGTAGTATTCCAGCGCAATCTCCTGCGCATAGACCTGCACAGGCATATCAACATGCGCCGCACGGGGCTTGCGCTTGATGATCTTCAGCGAAGTGTCCTCTTCCTCCCGCGGAACCAGAATCTGGGTTTCCTCATAGAAGAGTGAAAACGAAACCTTCAGCCTCGCACCGCATTTTGAAAAATACGTTTCATGCCCGATATAGCACTCTGAAAAAAGCGTAAACGTATCCAGGAACGGCGCGAAATTCCTCGGATCCAGATTCTGGCTGCCCGTCGTCACATACTCTGCCGGCTGCGCCTCGCCAAGGCTGGCGAAACGTACATAATTCGCCGCCTCCACTTCGCGTACCGGTCCGCGGCTCCGAAGTGCCAGAATCGAATACTCCCGCTCGCCGCCATCCGGCTCGTCCAAAACCAGCCGCTTGCAGGGCTGGGACTTTTTCAGCACAAAACAGCCATCCCCTTGGTCTTCCACTTCTTCAAACGGCATCAGGCCTTCTTCTGCATAGTAATAAAAGGCATATGCACCGTTCTTGACCTGCGCCGGAAGCTCGGAATTTGGATCCAGCCGGACATAAATATACTGGTTTCCCTGCACATCGAACAGCGAAGGATGAAGGAAGAGCACGCTGCGCTCGCCAATCCCTTTCGCATCGCCAAAGAGCGTAAAATCCTTCAAAAAGCGCGATGTATCCAGATCATCCTCTTCCTCTTCTTCCGGCTCCTCCTGCCCCGGGATCACCGGATCCGCATAGAACCTGCCTTTCAAAGGAACCGGACGGCCATCAGACTTGCTGGTCGAAAAGACATCCGTAATATGCGCCCGCGTCACATAAAGGTTGTGCTCCGTTTCAAAGACCACATCCTCCCGATCCATCAGGGACGCCACCAGCTTCGTGCCTTTCGCCACCGGCGCGCCGGGTATCGTATCCCCCACCAGCGAAAGCAGGCACACGCAGCGCGCAGGCTTCGCCGGAAGCAGGGACAGATCCAAGAAGTTGACAAACTCAGCATGATAACGGTCTGTGACATTTGCCATTGCCGCAAGGATCTCCCCGGTCTGGGAGGCGTATGTCTGCCCTATGGCAGTCCCGATATCGGGATGTTCTTCATCAAAATGCCATTCCGGGGTATAGGATTTCGCCAGCTGCCGGATCTTTTCAACGGTCTGCCGTACCCTGGGATTCTCCTGTATCGTCGTCATGCTTCATCCCTCATTTCCACTTCCGTGTCTTCTTCTTCGTCCTCTGCAAAATCTTCGAGGATTCCATCCACATCGTAGACCTCGCTCCCCTCCGGGGATTCAAAGTCCGATACCTCATCCCTGCCAAAATAATACGGGAAGACCAGGTTCTCCTGGGTATTCGTATCCCGGATGGTATAGCTGATCTGGAACAGCACCGTCCCCTCCTGGGAGGTATCTGCAGTCAGCTCCACTCCGGAAATCCGCGGCTCGTTCTCATAGATCTGGATCGACAGCTCCCTGCGCAGCATCTGCAACGTGGTGGCATTGATATCCATGAAGGCATAGGCATTCAGGTTTGTGCCAAAGCTCCTCCGGAATGGACGTTCCCCGAGCGCGGTTTTCAGAATCAAAAATAACGATTGCTTGACATTCTGCGCACCTTCGGCCACCTCGATCCGGCCCGTTGCCGGGTCTGCAGCAAACGGAAAGGCCGCGCCAGAACCTAGAAATGCCTGCTCATTCATGGAAAATCTCCTTTCGATATCCCTACATCTCTACATACTCACTGTCGGCGCATCAATCTTGATGGCACTTCCGCTTTTGACCGTGGTTGGCCCGCCGGTCCCTTCGGCAGAAACGCTCTGCCCCTTGAGGGTGGTATTCCCGTCCGAGGAAAGCGCAAGCCGGTTCGATGCCTTGACATCGATCTTCCCTGCCTGGATCGAGATCGAATTCTTCTTTCCGTTGATCGTGATATTCGCATCCCCGGACTTCAGGATGATCTTCTCGTCCGCATTGACGGTAATGATGCCTTTCTCCGTCTGCATCAGTATCTGGGCCTTCTTCTCCTTGTCCTTGATCTCAATCGTCTTATGCTCATTATCGATTTCCACAACGTGCAGGTTGTTGGCCGTCCGGATGAAGATCTTGTCCTTGTCCGGCCCGTCCTTGTCGTCATAGAAGGTCAGGGTCGAGCCATTCTTCGTCACAATGCACTTGTTGGAATTGTGTTCATCCTTGGACTTGCTGAGGAACGAATCCTTCGCCTTCGGAAACGCGCCGATCACAAACGGCTTTTCAATATTCCCCTGCTCAAACGCCACGAGCACCTGATCTCCCACCTCCGGCAGGAAATAGTGCCCCCATTTGCTGCCCGAATACGACTGTGCGACCCGCGCCCATTTCAGCTCGTTCGCTTTGTCGTCCCGGTTCGCGATCGTGATGCAGACCCTTCCGGGAAAGTTTTCGTTATAATTGTTGACCACTTCGCCGATCACAACCCCGAAAATCCGGTTGTCCCCGGTGTCTGTTTTCAGGATATCCTTTTTGGCGATATCATCAATCACATCATATAATGCCATATGCTTCCCCTATCTATGAAAAGT
>CADBTO010000337.1 GCA_902797565.1 uncultured Lachnospiraceae bacterium | reverse complement strand
TTCATTTCCCGATGAAATCAGGTACTCCATCAGTTCCGCCTCAATTGACAGCGTCTCAAGCTGCCTGAGTGCCCGGAAACTCCATTTATAGAAGGGCTGGTAAACACCATTGAGAAGAAAAACCGCAGACATGGCATGCCTGACAAATTCTACTGCAGCCAGCTGTGCCGCAGCCATTTCACCGTGCGCGAGACAGCGGCTGTAGTTATACTGTCCCGCCTGTCCCATCAGAAGCAGATGGCCTGCCAGCTTTTTCTTCATAATATCCGCGGGATATGCTTTCAGGCGTTCGCGTATGGCTGTAACCTCTCCGTATGAATCAAAATAGATCTCTCCGTTGACTGCTTCCGCCAGATAATATTCCGGTATGGAAAGCCACTGCGCAGCCGTAAGCACTCCGTCAGGGGTTCCTGTCTTTTCTGTAAAAAAATCACCTGTCCGTATAACGCCGCGCCGACTTCCTCCTGTCGGCGCGATGCGGGGTCTCTTCACGCCCCTATACTCCCCGGGCAGTTTCGCCAGAGCCCTCTCCAGCGCAAAAGCAGTCCGGCGGTCCACTATATCCTCCCCCGGAAGAAACAGGCAGAAAAGCGGACTGAAATCATGATCCTTAGAAACCTCGTCGTCATACCCGAAACATTCAGATCCGCTCCCCGAAACCCCTGCGGCCAGAAACGGAAGAAATTGCGAAAACTGCTCCTCAAGCACCGGCCTTCCGTATTCTTCAAAATATCCCTTCGCTATTTCCAATCCCTTCATTTTCTTAATCCGCCCTGTCCGTCTCAGTTATTCCGTAGATATCTCTGCTTCTTCTGGCAAGTTCATCGGCTTCCAGAAAATACCCGTAAAATGCAAATACCGGCGCACACTTCTCACATACGAACGCATACTCCCCATTCCAGGGAAGTCCTTCTGTATCCAGCAGCTCCGCAGCCTGGTCAAGACATTCATTGATCCTGGTCTCTGCTTCCTCCATCCCGTACCGGTCTGCTGCCGTATCTGCCAGGTTAAGCCAGGTGATGGCCTGCTGGGGCTCACCTCCTGCGACAGCTGCCATTTTCTCCAGCGCCTTCGCAAAATACCTTTCCGCTTCATCAAAGCGCTTCAGGGATCTGCAGCAGACTCCCATATTGTTATACAATCCTCCGAGGAGTTCAGGGGAAGCCGCCCTGCTATCCTCGTATACCTCCCGGGCTTTTTCAAAAAACGCAAGCGCCTCTTCATTTTTGCCGAACGCACTGCAAGCTGTTGCAATATTAACATACACCGTTCCGATCGCAACGGTCCCCTCAAATTCGGGATCCTTAAGCAGCTTCCTGGCCGCGGCAATACACTCCATCGCCTTATCCTCCTGGAGTGTTTTCCTGTAATGCCCTATGAGCTCAGAATATATAACCAGTTTTCCGCGAATATCGCCACCCAGCTTTGCTTCCTCCATCCAGTAAAGCAGATGCCGTTCAGCCCCGTCATAATCTCTCCTGCTCATATATTCATCAAGCTTCTCTATGATCCGCTGCTGCGGAATACGTTTCACCTTCGGTTCCGCTCCATAGGGCTCGCCGCAAAGAAGGCATACGGGTTCGACATAATCCTCCGGCGACAAAACCCCTGTATACCTCCGGCCGGCTGCCTCTGTCATATTCCGATGCTCCGTCTTATCCATAACATCCTTATTACCTTTATTATCCATATTGCCATCCACTCGTCAAAAGCACCTTGATTCTCCATGCTGCCGGGTCAGCCGCCAAAGATCAGTTCCAGCACCTGTTCTGCTCCCATCTTTTGTATCCCTTCAGGATCCTTTATGCCTCCTTCAGCCTCCGTATCCCAGGAAAAAACCCCCAGATCGTCTTTATCAAACAGGAAATATGTTTCCGGGTCCTTGAGACATGCCGCGTAACGGCTATACCATTCAGGAAAGAAGCGCGACATATATGCATCCGCCAGCGCGTATGCTTCGCAATCCTCAGAAAAACCTGCCGCACTGATCTGGACCCCGCCTCCCGGCTGCCCCTCTCTGGAAAAGGAAGGTGTGGAATGAACGAGGACCACACTGCCGTCACTGCAGGTGCCAAGGCTGATCCATACATGCCCGCCCAGGCTCACCACATCTCCCGGCTTTACCGTATTCACCTTTTTCAGCGTTCCCAGCCCGGCATCCGCAAGCAGCTTTGCAGTCCCAGACGCAAAGGTTACATACCCGTCATTTCCATTTTCCGTATTCAGGAGCTGGTAAATGACCCAGCCGGCATACCCGGAACAATCAAGGCCTGCATAATAGTATTCATTATATCCACCGTAGGGATAATAGCTGGAAGGCGCATCCTTCTTACTCTCATCTCCATCGCGGTCACGATATGTAAAACCTGCATTCTGCTCCCTGAAAAACCGGATCCAGTCCGCAGAGACTCCTATGCTTTTCGCCTGTACCGACGCTGCATCGTCCTGCCAGTTCCATCCCCCGCCGTAAATATAGAGGACAGTACCTACCGGCTCCATCGCCAGTTTAAGAAAATTGCGCAAAGTCATCTCGCCCGGTACACCTTTTACCGGCGGAATATAAAGGATTTTTTCCCGCGGCAACTCCCGCACCTTCGTGATCATCCCATGCGCATCCGTCGTCAGGGAATATTCATACCCTTCTTTGATCTCATTCTGCAGCGGATAAAGGAACTCCCCCTCCTCATCCGGCTCACCATTGTCCATTTCAAAAACCTGCTCCCCGCCATCTATAAGAAAGCGATATCTCAATTCATTTAAATGGTCACGGGAAGCTGCCTCAGTACCATATCCTTCTATTCCCATATAAATGCCGATCAGCTTTTCTAACATGCTCTCATCCTCTGTTTCAATCCCGGCCGCTGCAGCAAGCTCAGCCCCGGCTAAACTTTCCAACTCA
>CADBTO010000336.1 GCA_902797565.1 uncultured Lachnospiraceae bacterium | reverse complement strand
CACCGGGAGCGGAGGCTCGGAGACCTTTATATCGGGAATACCGGGCTGTACAAGCACCGGGAGTGGCGGGGCGTGAAAGACACGTTTTATTATTTCCATATGGTCTGGCTGTATAATTATGCCCATCTGGTGACAGATATCCTGAAGAGCGATGAACCGCTTGCCGTGCTTAAGGGGGTATTTCGTTACCGATGGATCGGACAGACCTATCCAACGGTGCTGCATTGGTTCGACCGGGGAATGGAGGGCATGCGGGGGCCTGCGCTTCGCGCGAGCGCATGGCATTACCGGGGGATGACGGCTGATACGATTCGGCAGTTCATGCGGATGTTTGCTGCTGATACCCGCTTCCATAAAGGGAAGAAGAACAAGTACTGGTATGATACCTGGGCGCATGATGAGACGGTCAGCGGGTGCATCTTCTATCCCTGGCGGGATGAGGTGGACAATGTGCCGCTGCAGCTGACGCCGTATTTTGTGACCTGCCATGTGAACAACCAGACGGTGCTGCACTACATCGACGCGATGCAGTCCATCGGGCTTCCTTCGGATCCCTGCCCGATGTGCCAGGCAGAGTCCGGCATTTTCGTACAGGAGGATTATCCGGATTACAGCCCGTTTATGGTCACGTCCAATGAAGCATGCGACGGCTCCGTGGCGACTTCGATTATCACGGACTGGTTCATGGACAAGCCGCTCTTTGCGATGCCGCAGCCGATGCGCTTTGATGATCCGCTGGTGCAGAAGCATTGCCAGGCGGAGATTGAGGAGTGCTGGAAATTCATCGAAGAGCAGACGGGCAGGCCCTTTGACTGGGACCAGTATGTCAAGTATGCGGAAAACTTCAACAAGCTGACAGAATTTGAACACGAAAAGTGGGATGTGGCGGCGAACACGCCGTATTATCCTGTAAACAGTGTGGCACAGGCGCTTTACCGGATCTATTATTCGCAGGTTGGCGACCGTCCGATCTGGCATGAGGTGGATGCCCATGTGAAGAAGATCATGGACAAATGCGTGGAGCAGAAGATCGAAACCTTCCCGGAAACCAGGCATCGCGCGATTGCATGGAGCTGTGCGCCGCTGTATTATTCTAACTGGACAACATGGTTCTATAACTGCTGGGGTGTCAACGTGGTCATCAATATGGATTCCCTGATGTTTGACCAGATGCTGCGGACAGATACCTATGAACACGCATTGGAAGATCTGGCAACCTTTAATGAACTGGCACCTATGCGTTCTATGACGGTAGGGGGCTATGAACATATCTTCCAGCTTTGGGATTATATGGAAAAGTTCCACTGTGATATGGTGGTGATGTATGACCAGCTGCAATGCAAGGGGATGCAGGGGATCAAGGGGATGTTTGAGGATGAGTTCCGCAGGCGCGGCATCCATGCGATCTGGGTTCCGCATGCGCTTCCAGACAAGCGGACGGTGCCGCGGTCGGAAATCCGCTCGATCATCAATGATTATATGACGACGGTGATGCGTGAGGAGCCGCTGGATCCTTCGCTTCTGGATTTTGACGATTCGGAGAGCTGGTAGAAGCAGGAGGTGGGATGTGAAAAATTTTCTGGCAAGTCTTTTGAAACGGCTGCTGCTCATTTCAGGCCTGACGTATGTGGGCCTGTTTCTGGTATTTTTCTTTGACCTGGATGGGAAATTCATCTACTATGTCTGGGAGCCTTTGATCCAGAAACGCTATGATGGAATGAAGCATGGGGATGTGACGCAGATGCCGTATGGCGCGAAGGCGGGAGAAAAGGAATAAAAAGCAAATAAAAAGCGAAAAAAGGAGGAAATTGGGGTATGGTGATTCAAGCAGTGAAACTCTATGAAAACGGGTTTATGACGCAGGCGCTTGCTTTCGGCGGGGAAGGAATGGAGGGGGTAGATCCTTCCGTGAAGTATCGCTCCAGCCTGCAGAACTATGTGATTGATACAGGCAGTGAAGTGATCCTGGTTGATACGGGCATGCCGGCGGAGGTGCCGGAGCAGGTTCCGGATGAGAAGACGATGATCTACATGGGCAGGAAGGTGCACAGCTATGTGGATGCGCTGGCTGAGGCAGGATACCGTCCGGATCAGGTGTCGAAAATCCTGGTCACGCATAAGCATGCGGACCATACCGGCGAGCTGCGCGCGTTTCCGAATGCCACGATCTATGCGGCAAGGGAAGAGTGCAAAGCGGACGAACTGAAGGATTTTCAAAATGTGGAACCTGTGGACTTTACGGACGGGGCATACAAGAATTTCCCTGCATCACAGAAAATTGCGGATGGCGTTTATTTTATTGCTGCGAAGGGGCATACGACCGGAAACAGCATCGTGATTGTGGAGGACGGGAATCTGTATTATATGATCCATGGCGATGTGACCTACACGGATGAGGCGCTGTATGCGAATAAGCTGTCCATCGTCTTCGAGGATGCTGCCGCAGCGCGGGTGACGCTTGACGCGGTGCGGGAGTTTATCCGGAACCAGCCCACGGTATACCTTTCGACCCATACACCGCTCGGTGTTGAGAACCTGGAAGCGAAGAAGGTGACAGATCTGGACAATCCACCGGAGACGAAGCCTGTGGGTGAAATCCTGGCCGGGGAAGCAAGCGGGAAATATGTCTGCTCGATCTGCGGCTATGTGTATGACCCGGCGGAACATGACGGCGTGGCATTTGAAGATCTGCCGGATGATTGGAAGTGCCCGCGGTGCAAGCAGGGCAAGGAGAAATTTAATAAGGCGTAAAATCTTTAGTTACAGGCAGTTATGAGCATTGTTTCAAAAATCAATCCGCTGTTCACTCTGGAGTATATGCAGACGGAAAGCGAAAACAAATATTTTGACCGGAAGTCTGGTCAGATCAAAGTGGCTGACTTGGCACCGCATATCTCAGCATTTGCGAACGCTGATGGCGGAACACTTGTAATCGGCATAAGTGATAAGAAACGAACACTGGAAGGTATCAATTCATGCGGGGATGACAGGATCAATGAATATATCAATGCACCGAAGGATTGCTGCCGTCCTATGCCGCGATATCAGGAAGAGTTTCTTGATATCACCAATGAGCATGGAAAGCCTGACCGGATACTTCTGCTCCATATTGAGCCAAGTATTGACCAGGTGATCCGTACATCGAACGACAGAACATATCTGAGGATAGGCGATAAGTCAAAGGAAATGCTTGGAGAGAACCTTCGCAATCTGGAATATGCAAAGGGATCCCGTCATTTTGAGGATGAAATCAATCAGAATGCAGTACTTGAAGATCTGGATCCTGAACTGATCCAGGCATACAAGGAGAGAATTGGAGCCGGAAGTATTGATACGCATCAGATCCTTTCAGCCAGAGGTTTCATTCAGAAAAGAGATGGTTCGGAGCATTTGACAAATGCTGCAGTATTGCTCTTTGCGAAGAATATCATGCGGTTTAACATGAATTGCCGCATCCGGTTTATCCGAGTCGATGGACGGGAGATGCAGGTTGGAGCAAACTATAATGTTGTCAAGGATAAGAGCATTGATGAGCCTAT
>CADBTO010000335.1 GCA_902797565.1 uncultured Lachnospiraceae bacterium | reverse complement strand
TGTCAGCCGGGAGCAGATCGAGGCGAATATCTGGAATGTGGACAGCGATATTTCTTCAAATGTCGTGGACGTCTATATCCGGCATCTGCGGAAGAAGATCGACGAAGGGTTCGAGCCAAAACTGATCCAGACGGTACGCGGGACGGGGTATATGCTCTTATGCGAAGACGAAATGGAGAATGGCTGAAACGATTGGGAAGGCACCACATCGTGGGATATATTGCCCTGTGGTGCCTGCATTTTTTTTCATGGATCTCTGTATCCTTTTATGTGATCATTTACATCCTTTCGTCGCGGGCGATAGATTCTTCTGTATATGAACGGCTTCAGCGTGCATCGCACCTGTATGCCTCGGAACTCCGTGGAGAGCTTCCCGAACGTGAAGGGACGGAATCCGGGATTCTTCTGGGCGATGTGGGCATCGTGGTCCTGGACAGTGCGGGGCAGGTCGTGTTGGGGGCATATCCTGCGGAAGGTTTTCCCAGATCTGCCGTGAGACAGGGTGACAAGCAGGAAGGCCGCGCGGTCTTTTCCTGTACCGTAAATGGGACAGTGTATTATTACAGAGATAAGCCATGGTGGGAACGTCCCGGGAGTGGACGTGGGGAACCGGGCGGGGCAAAGGAAAACATCTATACGATCCGTGCATTCCTCAGCCAGGATGACGCAGAACATCCGTTTTCGGCATTTCGGAATCTGACAATCGTCGCATTTTTAATCGAAGCGGCGGTATTATTCGTGCTGATCATGGTTTTGCGCAGGAAAGTTTCCGCGCCGCTGGATGAAATGTGCCAGAAAGCGGTGGATATCACACAGGCCCAGGGTTTTTCCGGACAGCGCATGGAATACAGCGGCAATTTTGAGGAAATTCAGATGCTGATCGGCGCATATAATGAGATTCTGGCGCGCGCAGAGGACCAGATCAGCAGACAGAGCCAGTTCAATTCTGATGTATCCCATGAACTCCGTACACCGATCACCATTATCATCGCACAGGCAGAGCTTTTGGAAGAGCGACTGAAGAAAGTGCAGAACGGGACGCAGGATGACGCAGGGCTGGAGTCCGTGCATATGATCCTGCGGCAGAGCAGGCGGATTAAGGATATCATCGCCCAGCTGCTGATCCTTTCCAGATTTGAAAATTCAAATTATTCGATGAATAAAGAGGAACTGGATCTTTGTGATATTGTGGAGGTGGCCTGTGAAGAGGAAGCAGCCGCAAGCGACGCAGGAGACCGGTTCGTGTTCAGTCTGGAGCCGGTGGAAATCATGGGGAATATCCAGCTGCTGCTCATCGCCGTGCGGAACCTTGTTTCCAATGCCGTCAAATATTCTCCGGAAGAGATGCCGGTCAATATCTCCTGCGGCCGGGAGGCATCCGGTGCATTTCTTTCGGTCCAGGATTTCGGAAAAGGAATCCGGGAGGAAGAACAGGCAAAAGTTTTTGACTACTACTACCGGGGCGAGCGCTCCAGAACCCGCCAGGGGTATGGGCTGGGACTGACGCTTGTAAAAAAGATTGTGGAAAAGCATGGCGGCAGGATTGAGCTGTCCAGCAAAGAAGGCACGGGCAGTACCTTCACCATCCATTTTCCGGAATAACGAAACGAAGCGACATTCTATTTTTCATAGCACTTTCAGCCTTTTGGTTTATAATTCCCAGGTTGCTGTTATTTTGAACGATCAAACAAGAGGGCATGCATGATGAAAAAAACGATCCTGTTCCATATTGGGATGCCAAAATCCGGCAGTACAACCATACAGACTTTTTTAGACCGGAATGCCCGGGCACTCGCAGACCGGCGCGTCGTTTTCCCGCCGGTTCCGTATATGTATCCGGGAGTCAGCCAGCTTCGGAATGGCGCATATCTTTCGAAACACGTACACTATGGAGATGGTACGTTAAATGAAGGGGAAGAAAAACGGCGCAGAAAAGAACAAAATGAACGCATGGTTTCTTTTCTGGAACAGGATTATGACATGGTCATCCTGTCTGATGAAGGGTACTGGAGTTATCTGTGCCTGGAGGATGCGTTATACGGGGAGCTGGCGGACTGGAACCGGCAGCTTGCAGAACACGGCATTACGTTAAAAATCATCCTGTACCTGCGCCGCCAGGATGATTTTTATGAAAGCTGGTGGCGGCAGCGGGTCAAAGACGGCGCGAAAGTGGAAATGTGGCAGACGATGCTGGAACAGCAGATGGAACCACCGCTGGATTATTATGAACGGATCCGTCGTCTGGGCGATATTGTGGGGAAAGAAAACCTGGCCATCCGGAAGCTGGATCCGGCCGAACTGTACAAGGGGAACCTGGCATGGGATTTCCTGCATGCTGCGGGCATCAAGATCAAAATCAAAGGAAAGAAAGGGTTCCACAAGCCCAATGACCGGAACAACCCGGCATATTCCAATGAATATGTAGACTTAAAACAGCTTTTGAATTTTATTGACCATTCGGACGGATACGGCAGGTTTTCCGAAGAAAGCAATTTCTTCCGGAAAACGGTGCGGCTTTGTGATCTGAATTTTCCGGGAAACCGGAGCCATTTGTTTTCCGCGGAAGAGTCCCGCCGCTTTATGGAGCGCTTTGCGGAAGGGAACCGGAAGATCCATGAGGAATATATGGGCGGCAGCGGGGATCTCTTCCCGCTTGACCTGCCGGAGCGAAGGACCTGGAACAGGGATCCGTCCGCGCGTCTGGACGCAGCAGTCCGGGTGTTTGGAGAAATCATCTATGATCAGGAGAAGCGTCTTCTGGAGCAGGAGAAGAAGATTGCCGCTCTGGAAAAACGGATCGAACGCCAGAAAGGCGAGCAGGCAAAACAGCAGAACGAAACAGGGCGTCTGCGCCGGCAGATGGATACGCTGCTGTTTCCGCTCCTGCCAGCCCGTATCCTGCTGAAAAAATGGAAGGATCGGAAGAAGGAACAGGAAATCATCGAAGTTGAGGCAACGGACGCACCGGAGCAGCTGGAACTGAAAGATCAGGCAGAAACGGAGACAGAGGAGGAAGGGATCGAATGAACCATTTAGATGAACTGGAAGCAGAAAGCGTCTATATTATGCGGGAAGTGGCGGCGGAGTGTGAAAAGCCCGTGATGCTGTACTCGATCGGAAAAGATTCTTCGGTTATGCTGCATCTTGCCCTGAAAGCGTTTTATCCGGAAAAGCCGCCCTTTCCATTCCTGCATGTGAATACAACATGGAAGTTCCGGGAGATGATCCAGTTCCGGGATGAAACAATGGAGCGGCTGGGACTGGAGCTGATTGAATACATCAACGAAGACGGTGTGCGCCAGGGGATCAACCCGTTTGACCATGGCAGCGCATACACGGATATTATGAAGACCCAGGCTCTGAAGCAGGCCCTGGACAAATACGGGTTTACCGCCGCATTCGGGGGCGGCAGACGGGATGAAGAAAAATCGCGGGCAAAAGAGCGGATCTTTTCGTTCCGGAATGAAAGCCATGCCTGGGATCCCAAGCGGCAGCGGCCGGAACTATGGAACCTGTACAATACGAAGATCAAGAAGGGCGAAAGCATCCGGGTCTTCCCGATTTCAAACTGGACAGAAAAAGACATCTGGCAATATATCGAGCGGGAAGAAATCCCGGTGGTGCCCCTGTATTTTGCAAAGGAACGCCCGGTTGTCTACCGCGACGGGAACATCATTATGGTTGATGATGAGCGGATGCGCCTGCTTCCGGGGGAAGTGCCCCAGATGAAGAAGGTGCGCTTCCGGACGCTGGGGTGCTATCCCCTGACGGGCGGC
>CADBTO010000334.1 GCA_902797565.1 uncultured Lachnospiraceae bacterium | reverse complement strand
TCCTTTGCACGCTTGTCAAACACTAAAATTTCTTGATAAAATGCAAATACTCGATGGTTCCATCTGCCGCAATCCTGCGGTTTTCTTCTGTATCCGCCTGGAAGCGCTTATATTCCCTGGTAAAACAATCATATTCCCCATATTTCGACAGAATCTCCCGAATCGCATCCAGTCCCATCAGCCCTTCATTATTATAGCTCAAAAAAATATATTCAAATCTGGCGTTTGCGATCAGGTCTTCAAACACCTGTTCCACGCTGCGTTTGGAACAATACCTGCTCTTGTTTTCATTCTTATCACGAAGCCCCGTCTTCCCGCGAAGCTTTGGATGGTCATATTTTGCAATCGTTTCAAGAACGTGGTAATTGGAGCAATACTGCCTGGCATTATAGGGCGGATCCAGATACAGGATATCCCCCTCAACGTCCCGGATCAGCCGGTTAATATCCTGATGAAATACGGTTCCCTTTTCTCCTGAAACCACCGGCAAAAGTTCCAGAACCAGAGGCTTCCCCGCCGTTTTTTTGATCTTCTTCAAAAACGCGCCATACACCGATGCAGTATTCGCCACTTGATCCATCGAATTGATCAGGCTTGCCAGTCCCCAGAAATAAGTTGATTCATCAATCAACCCACGCTTCAGCCCTTTCTCTAATTCCAAACGGATCGCATCGCATTTTCTCCCGTTTTCATCCGTAAAATAATTCCGCCCGCTGCCTCCACCCCGGCAGAAATGCTGATATACAAATCCTTCTTCCCCATCAATCGAATTCAACCGTTCCAGAAACTCCCGATCCAAAGGCTGCGAATTTTCTATGCGGTGCTTCGCCAGGACATAACCATAATACTGGATATCATTCGCTATCACATGACAGCCCATTTCGCGATACGCCGCCCCTACGACGCTTGTCCCCGCAAACAGGTCTCCAAATACCAGCTGCTCCCCGGGACGGTATCCCGTCACATCAGAAATGGATGTTTTCAGAAAATCCAGCAAGGAATATTTCGAACCAATATAATTCAAATTGCAACGCTCCCCTTAATCTCCTGCTTGATCCGCCCGCCCCGATCTAATCCATTTTTTTCACAAACGCGATGAGCCGATTGACTTCATCAAAGCCGGCAGCCTGATGAAACAGCTGACTGTCCGTGTTGCCCAGTTCACAGTCGCTGGCAAATTCAGCGCAGCCCTGAGCCTTCGTCCAGCTTTCGCAAGCGGACAGCAGTTTGCGGGCGATGCCCTGCCGACGAACATCCTCCCGGACATAGATTCCTTCCAGATACCCCACCGGACTGGTTTCTGTTCCTTCCACATAGTCGCGGCGAAGCTGGCACTGGGCAAATCCCACAGCTTTTTCCTGCTCTTTGTACAAAAAAAACGCCGCGTCCTCCCGGGTGAGCAGGGAAGCATATTCCGTCGTCATCTCTTCTGCCGAATGATCCGGCCACAGTTCACAGGCAAGCGCCGCGACCACTGCGGCATCTGCGCTGTCTGCCTGACAGATGCCAGTCAAACGAACATCCTCCTGCTGATCCTCCCTTGTCCAGAATGTCCAGTGGATTCCCTTCCCATACCCGATCTTTTCATAAAAGGGATTACCGCCACCAGTCATGTGGGTGGCACCCAGAGACTTCATCCGATGATAATGCCGGGAGAGGGCGGCGACCGCCAACCCACGCCTTCGATGTTCCAGGTGCGTGCACAATGGCTCCATATAAGCCAGCCTGTTCTCTGGAACCCACCACATGCCGGAGAAGCAAACATACTCCCCATTTTCATCCGCAATGATCACATCATATTCATGGGTGGAATGGGGAGCGGGGGCGATCATCGAACCGATGACACCCTTATAGGATTTGGCAGGTGTCCAATCATTGGAACAATCCTGCCGGTTCCATCCCTCAAAAGGTGCTTTTTCTCCGTGGCCGAAACCATACCAGAAGAGCTTCGCCAGCTTAAAACCATCCGCGTCTTTCGGATCCACGAAGTGATATCCTTCGGGCAGTGGATGATTCAATTCCTTCCGGAAGTCAAAATTCCGGTCCTCATATTCATACATCTTGATGAACCCGCGTTTTTCCGCCGCTTCCATCAGGTATTCCTGACCATTAAAAAGCACCAGCCGCTGCTTTCCATCAAAGTCCGGCATGGCGGAAACAGCGTATTCCAACAATTCATCCGTCAGAAATTCATATCCCTTCCGAACGCTGAAGAAGATATCCGTCACAGGCGCTTCATAGAACACGAAAGCTGCCACCTTGTCCCCGTCCATCCACAGCCGGTCCAGATAGCTGTAGGATGTGTCCATCCAGGAGGATTGCAGCGCATACTCAAAGAACGGCGCCGCCACGCCGCTTCCCTGCTCCCGGTCATAAATATCCGTAAGAAAATCCCAGACCAGATCGACATCCGACAAAAGCTGAAACTGCTTTGTGGTGATGTTCATGATGCGATGCCACCTCCTTTAATCCACCAGATTTACCTTCCCGTCCCGGATCGAAAGCCAGGCTTTCCCGCGGATCCGGTCTTTGTGGATATTCCCCACCGAAGCATAACGGCTGTCCTGGCTGTTGTTGCGGTTATCCCCAAGCACCAGATATTCGTCCTTGGGAAGTGTGACGCCCTTCGCAAGCAGCCCCGCGTCGTCAATCGCCTTTACATCCGCAATCTCAGAGAATGCCTCTCCGTCCACATAGATGTTGCCGCTGCGTACTTCCACCGTCTGCCCCGGAACTCCCACGATACGCTTGATGGAATAGCTTTCCTCGCTGCCGTCCTCCGTCTTGTACGCAATGACGTCATTGGGCTTTGGCTTCCGGAAGGTATACGAGAACCGGTCAATCATCACAGAATCCCCGCTCGAAAGGCTCGGCTCCATCGAGCCTCCCTCCATCCGTACCCCCACGCCAAACGACCAGACGATTCCATACGCTAACGCAACAACCACCGCCATTTCCAATACAAACACCAGGATCTTCTGGAAACGGGAAAGCTCCACGCGCTTGCGCTCCCGCCGGAACGAAAGCCCCGGGCTGCTCTCCATCTCCGGTATCCCTTTCCTCTGTCCAATCTGCCGCAGCCCATCCTGCCGCCCTTTCGGAAGCAACTCCGCCATACTGTTCCTCCTTATGTAAGAACTCCTTGGTGCGCTCTTCAACACTCGATACTGAGGTACCATTATCCGGCTTGGCCGGAGAATGGCACCTCTTCTGTGACTCCGTGAGGATGCGACGCTCCGCGTCGAACCTCTCTCCGTCCGACGAACCGCGCGCAGTC
>CADBTO010000333.1 GCA_902797565.1 uncultured Lachnospiraceae bacterium | reverse complement strand
TGTTTACGTATTCCAATATTATGTTTTTTGATGGGGACAAAAAAGAAGAAAGGTATTAATCAAGAAAAATGATAACAGAAGAAATCCAAAAGGAACTGTTCCGTTTGCAGGACGAGAAATACCGTGATTTCCAGGGCGGGCTGATCCCCGGCCAGGAGGCGGGAAAGATGATCGGCGTGCGGACGCCCCAGCTGCGGGCGCTTGCGAAGGAGTTTGCGAAGCGGGAAGATGTGGAGGGGTTTCTTCTGGAGCTGCCCCATGCATATTTTGAGGAGAACCAGCTGCATGCATTTGTGATTTCGGAGATGAAGGATTATGCACATTGTCTTTTGCAGCTGTCGCGTTTCCTGCCTTTTGTGGACAACTGGGCGACCTGCGACCAGATGTCCCCGAAGGTGTTCAAAAAACATCGGCAGGAACTTCTGCCTGTGATTGGCGCGTGGCTGGAAGACGCGCATCCGTATACGGTCCGTTTTGGGATCAAGATGCTGATGGAGCATTTCCTGGATGCGGATTTTTCACCGGATTATCTGGAATGGGTTGCAAAAATCCAGTCAGAGGAGTATTATGTAAAAATGATGGCCGCCTGGTATTTTGCCACTGCGCTTGCAAAGCAATACGAGGCGGCTTTTCCGGTGATTGCGGAAGGAAAGCTGGATCTTTGGACGCATAACAAGGCGATCCAGAAAGCCATCGAGAGCAGGAGAGTACTGCAGGAGCACAAAGAGGTCCTGCGCGGGATGCGCAGAAAAGGCTGAAGAAAACTGGAAGGAGCAGGTTTCATGGAAATTGTTATGGCGGAGGAAGCAGACAAAGCAGAGGTGCTTGCATTATACCGGACGCAGCTGGGCAGGGAGTTTTGTCCATGGACGATGGAGTATCCGGGCGAAAAGGAGATTGATTTTGATTTGTCCCGCGACGCGTTATTTGTCATGAAGGACGAAGGGGGCAGGATTGTGGCAGCCATCTCATTGGACGAAGATGCGGAGGTGGAAGCGCTTTCATGCTGGAATCCGGAACTTGCGCCTGCCGGGGAACTGTCCCGGATGGCGGTGCTGCCGGAGTGCCAGGGACAGGGGCTGGCCAGGGAGATGATGCGCTGCGGAATCCGGAAATGGAAGGAGCGCGGGCGGAAAAGCTGCCACTTCCTTGTCAACCGGCATAATACCAAGGCACTGCGCTCCTATGCGCCGCTGGGCTTTGCGCAGGTCGGAGAATGCGAACTGTTTGGGCAGGAGTTTCTCTGCTTTGAAGGGTGACTGGCAGCAGCAGGAAGACGAAAGGAAGGCAGAAATGGAACAGGAGAAAAAACACACAGCGGTCATTGCGCTTGCGGGAAAAGGCGGCGTGGGGAAGACGTCCCTTTCCGCCTCGATTGTGCGGATTCTGACAGAACGGTATCCGGATGCCAGGATCCTGGCGATTGACGCGGATCCCGCAGTCGGCCTCTCGGTTGCGCTGGGGCTTTCGGTGAAGGAAACGCTGGATGACATCCGTTTATCTGTAGCGGATAATGTGTCGGATGGGATGAAGGAAACCCAGGATATCCTGGCGGAAGCCAGATTCCGCATTTTCGATGCGATGAATGAGGAAAAAGGATTTGCGTTCCTGGCAATCGGACGGCCGGAGGCGGCAGGCTGTTATTGCGCCATCAATACCTATTTGCGGCAGGTCATCCGTATGCTTTGCGACGCGTTCGATTATGTCGTGATTGACGGGGAGGCAGGGATTGAGCAGATCAACCGCAGGGTCATGGAGCGTGTGACGCACCTTCTGTGCGTATCAGACCAGAGCCGCAAGGGCATGGAGATCATACAGACCATCCATCAGGTGGCAGATGAGCTGGTGATGGCGGAACAGACGGGCGCAGTCTTGAACCGGATCCTTTTCCCGGAGAAAATTACGAAGGATGAAGTGGGCGGCGTGCCGCTTCTTGCTGTGATCGGTCCGGATGAGGCACTGGTGGAAAGTGATATCGAGGGCAGGAGCGTGTTCGAACTTCCGGCAGAGAGCAGCATCATCCAGGGCGCGGAAAAGATACTTGAAAAAATGGGACTTTTGGATGGAAATGGAGGAGGACAATGAAGTTCTTTGGAGGATGTGATGTAGGCTCGACCTATACAAAAGCGGTGATCCTGGATGAGAAGGGGACGATTGCGGCGAGTACCACGATCAAGTCAAAGATCAATGCACAGGAATCCGCGAAAATGGCAATGCAGGAAGTGGTGGATGCGGTGGAAGGCCTGGATTCTCCGGAGGATCTTGCGTATTTGATCGGGACGGGATATGGGAGGAATAAGGTCCCGTTTGCGGATGAAAATGTTTCCGAGATTTCCTGCCATGCGATGGGCGTCCATGTGACGGATCCATCTGTGGAATCGATTATTGATATCGGCGGCCAGGATATTAAAGGAATTTCGATAGACAAAGACGGAACGGTCAAAAATTTTGCAATGAATGACAAATGCGCGGCGGGGACGGGCCGATTTTATGAGGCGATGGCACGCTCCTTCGAGATGTCGCTGCCGGAGTTTTCCAGGCTTTCGCTGACTGCGAAAAATGTGATTCCCATTACCGCGCAGTGTACGGTATTTGCGGAATCCGAGGTCATCACGCTGGTTGGGGAAGGGAAGGCGATGGATGAAATCGCGGCGGGCATCCAGATGGCGGTGGCAAAGCGGTGCTTTGTCATGGCAAAGAAGGCCGGTGCCACGGATTCCATTACGCTGACCGGTGGTTGTGCAAAAAATGACGGATTAAAAGCGGCCATTGAACGCGTATTGAAGCTGAAAGTGGTGGAACTGAAGACGGATCCGCAGCTGATGGGTGCGCTTGGCGCGGCAGAATATGCCCGTCAGAAAGGACTGGCGGCATAAGATCGAGTATGAGGCTATATGACCAAATCATCGAAGAGACGATGCAGCTTGCGGGCCATGCCGGGATTCGTCCCTGTACGGATCTTCCAGGACAGAAAAAAAGGTGGAAAGAACTGGGCGAGAGCGATTTTTTGATGGCAAAGGAAGCAGCGTATGAATTGGGGGGCAGCGGGATGCCTTCCGTCAATTTCACCTGTGTGTCAGAAGAAGCCGGACCGCAGAGGGATGAAATCCTGCTGGCGGGACCGGATCTGGCAGAAATCTGTGGGGATGTCTCGTTTGCGCGGGTCGTGATCCTGTCTGTTTCGAATCTGGGGGAAGGGGAGGATGCGTATCGTGCCATCCGGGAGATGGAGTCTGTCCGACACCATGTTTTTCCGAAGGGCTATATGGTGCGGGTTTCTGCACAAAGCCATGAGGAAAGGGTGCGGGTCGGCAAGGCGGCAAAAAAAGCGGGGATTTCATTTGCCGGCGTGGGCGGCGCCTATATCCGGAAATACAAAAGCATTCCGGGGGTCAGGGCCGTGCGGATCCTGTTCTTTACAGATTGTGACCGGATGATACGGGAGCTTCAGCCAAAGGCAGCGCAGGTGGAAGGGATCACGAAAACGCTGACCCATATCCTGGACGGCCTGGATGCAGAC
>CADBTO010000332.1 GCA_902797565.1 uncultured Lachnospiraceae bacterium | reverse complement strand
GGGACAGCGGGATCGAGGGGAGTTATTCCCTGTTGAATGCCGCGGAAAACGTGTATATTTTTGATACGGACCAGAAACTGGTTGGAAGTGAGTGCGAGGATCCGGATATCCTGGCTGCCATCTCGGCGCTTTCTTCGGGGCAGGGCGGCAGGAAAAGCTTCAGTTATATCAACCAGGACACGGTGGCGTCCTGCTATTATATGGCGGACCGGAACTGGGTCTTTATTGTCCGGGAGCCTGCCAGCAACGTGTTCGGCGTGGTTGGTACGGTGCGGGGGATGCTGCTGGTGATCTGCCTGGTGATCACGGTGGTTATGGTTGTGACCTGCTACTACAGCGTGAAGGTCAAGATGAATCCGGTTGGAGTCATCAATTCGGAGATCAAGCGGCTCAAAGGAAGTGATTTCAGCCGGGATGAGGCGCTGGAACGCTGTTCGAAGCGGGATGATGAATTCGGGGTCATCGCGAACGCGGTATTGGAGCTGCATGCTACGCTGGCGGACCAGAGCGAACTGATATCCGAGATGCTGGAAGCGCAGACCGTGGGCACGCTGGTGCTGGGCGCGGAAGAGGAAACGGTGGTCCTGATCAACCACATGGCGCTGGAGATGTTCGGGATCCAGGATGGGAACCGGGAGGGCCTTACGATCGAAGAGGTCCGGTCGCATTTTGATCCGGAGGAAAATGCGTATATCAAAGAAAATCTGGACAAGGTGCGGCACACCAATGACGAGGTTGTATTCGAGGAGCGGGTCAATACGGCAGACGGCGGCGTGCTTTGGCTGCTGGCGAATGCGAAAGGGGTCTGCCTTTCGAATAACGAGCGTGTGATCATCGTATCGCTGGTGGATATTTCCGAGCGGAAGAAGCTGGAAGAGGATCTTTTGATCCAGTCCGAAACGGATTTTCTGACGTCGATCTGCAACCGGCGGAGCGGGGAATACAAGATCGGCGAGCTGATGAAGGCAAAGCGCCATGGAATGTTCTGCCTGTTCGACGCAAACAAGTTCAAATATGTCAACGATACCTTCGGGCATACAGCGGGCGACCAGGTGCTGATCGGGATTGCAAATACGATGAAGAAAAGCTTCCGGACAACGGATATCCTGATCCGCCTGGGCGGGGACGAGTTCGTGATCTTTGCCGTGGATATTGAGGACGAGGAGATCGGCGGCATGGTGATCGAGCGTTTCCTGAAGAATATCGAGGCGATGGAGATTGAGGCGCTGGGAGACCACAGAATTTCCGTCAGCATGGGTGCGGTTCTGATCAAGGAGCCGGAAAGCTTTGCGGATATGTATGCCAAAGCGGATTCTTTGATGTATGGATGCAAGAAAAAAGGCGGGAATTGCTATGCTTTTTTTGAAGGAGAAGCTTGACTTTTTGGTGGGACGTGGTATAATGACGGAGTAGGATTTTTTTAAGAAATTTTCTAAGAAATGAACGGATACCGTGGTAGCGGTTGAGCCGAAAGAAGCTGTGTGACGGCTAGATTTATAAATTTTCTAACTGCAGATTAGCAATCGCTCTTGGTTTGGCGGTTGCTTTTCTGCTTTTTATATGTCCGATACGCCCATTTCACCAGCTCAACGATGCTGACTACGAGAAGTCCGCTGAATGCCTGGGACGCAATTTCCATCATCAAAGCCATATGCCGCACCTCCTGCCAGATTTCCCCGTTATGTCCGGAACTGTTTTTGCCTGCTTTCGGGGATTTCTATATGAAACAGGGCATCACTGCCCTGGTGCGACTCAAACCGCCACCGCATACCTACTAGCCGCAGAAAGGGGTTTCCCGCCGTTTCCAGGTAGCTGGTATCCGTTCAGCGACATTGTAGCACAGGCTTCGGCGGGGTGTCAAGGAAAAAATGATGTTTCTTTTTTGGTTCAAAAAAAATTTCTCCGTTTAAGTTTGGATTAAGGCGGTGCATGTATATTTGATTCATCGCAGGGAACTACACAAAATGAAACAAAAACCAGCCCCGTGAAGCATCTGGCAGGGCCTCAAACATAAAGGAGAAACGTTATGAAAAAGAAAACATATCTTCAGAAACTGGCAGCAATCGCAATGGCATCCGTACTCGCATTTTCCGCGGCAGCACCGGCGGCAGTGTTTGCGGCAGAAACGTCCGGGGCGACAGGAACAACATCTTCGACATCTGCAGCATCCGGCCAGCAGGCTCCGCCGGATGGCATGGGCCAGGGAATGGGCACGAAGGAAGCCCCTAGCACGAATGGTGTAACAACCATTACATCAGATAACACGGAAAGCGGCAAGACATACAAATCAGACCAGTCCGATTATAACGCAATCCTGGCAACGGCTGGCACGAGCACGCTGTCCAATATTACCGTGACAAAGACCGGTGATACGGCTTCTTCCGAGGACAATTCCAGCTGGTACGGCGTCAACTCCGGCATCCTGGTCAAGGATCAGGCGAATGTCACGATCAAGGGCGGCACGGTAACAACGAACGCGAAGGGCGGAAACGGCATCTTTGTCTATGGGACGGGCGCAGCGACGGTTTCGGATGTTACAGTGGAGACCAGCCAGGACCAGTCCGGCGGCATTATGATCGCGGGCGGCGGCGGAACGCTGACGGCGAACAATGTGACCGTGATCACGCAGGGACAGTCTTCTGCAGCAATCCGCAGTGATAATGGCGGCGGCACGATGGTCGTTAATGGCGGGACCTTCACAGCAAACGGGCAGGGCTCCCCGGCGATCTACTGCACGGCGGATATTACCGTCAATGACGCGACGCTTGTGACCACGAAGTCCGAGGGCGTCATTGTGGAAGGATCGAATTCCGTGACCCTGAACAATACGAAGCTGACCGCGAACAATACCGCGAAAAACAACAGCAAAAATACGGAATACGCGACGGTGATGCTTTACCAGTCCATGTCCGGCGATGCGAGCAGCGGGCACGATTATTTCACGGCAAAGGGTGGCAGCATTACGTCAAAGAATGGCAATGTATTCTTTGTGACAAACCAGAGCAGTACAATCAATCTGGAAAATGTGGCAATCACGAACGAGGATTCGGCAAATATCTTCCTCAAAGCGATCGGCGGCGCGTGGGGCAGCGAGGGGAAGAACGGCGGGCATGCGATCGTGAATGCAAGCAACCAGAAGATTTCCGGTAATATCGTAACGGATTCCATTTCTGAGGTGGTCCTGACGCTGAAGGACAAGTCCAGCCTGGAAGGGACGGTCAATTCTGCGAATACGACGGCGGGCATCAGTGTGACCATTGAGAGCGGTTCGACATGGAAACTGACAGGGGATTCCTATGTGTCCTATCTGGATGCGGCAGCGGGTACGGTAGACCTGAATGGGCACAAGCTCTATGTGGATGGAAAAGAAGTTTCTGCTTCAGACCTTGCCAGTGCATACAAAGGCGGCACGGCCGTAACGATTTCTGAGACCGCCAGCAGCAGTTCCGGACAGCCTTCCGGGCAGCCGGGCGATGGGCAGACACCGCCTGCAAAGCCGGGCGAAGACAGCGGGGCAACCGGGGCAACCGGGGCAACGGGAACAACCGGGGCAGCTGGGACAACCGGGGCAACCGGGCCGCAGACGGGCGGCACATCGGATGCAGCGTCTAATGGAAGTGATACAGTGGCACAGAGCACTGGTACATCCGAAGCAGATGAAAGCACTGCCGGGACAAAAACAGAGCAGACCAGCCAGGCGGCAGCCGTAAAATCCACGGCAAAGACGAAGGTAACAGCAAAAGCGCTTTCCGGCAGGAAGGCAAAGGTGTCCTGGAAGAAGATTTCCGGTGCGAAAAAATACCAGATCGTTGTCAAACAGGGCAGCAAGGTTGTAAAGAACGTCAAGACATCCGGGCTGGCAAAGACCCTTTCCGGGCTTTCAGCCGGGAAGACATACAAAGTTTATGTCCGGGGCATCGGCGCGGATGGCAGCAAGTCTGCCTGGAGCAAGGCTGGCAAGGTGAAAGCGAAAAAATAAGAAAAATAAGAACCGCAGAAAATGGGCGGAATCCGTATTGGATCAGGCAATTCAGCAGATTTTCTGGATTAAATCCTGAATCAATAAAAAATTAGAAATTTCTACAAATTTCGCTTGATTATTTTGGAAAATATGTTAGAATATGGGGGATGTGCTGACAAAGTGTCCGCGCATCCCTCAATATATGGTCCAGCGGAGTTATTCCGCAAACAATATTTTATGCTATTTAGGAGGATACAAAATGGCGAATAAGTGGGTCTACATGTTCAGTGAAGGAAACATGGATATGAGGAATCTGCTGGGCGGCAAAGGCGCGAACCTTGCCGAGATGACGGATATCGGACTTCCGGTTCCCCAGGGATTTACCATTACGACCGAGGCTTGTACACAGTATTATGAGGACGGCCGCAAGATCAACGATGAGATCATGGCGCAGGCGATGGAAGGCGTGAAGAAGATGGAAGAGCTGAATGGAAAGAAATTCGGCGACCTTCAGAATCCGCTTCTTGTTTCCGTGCGTTCCGGTGCACGCGCTTCAATGCCTGGTATGATGGATACCATTCTGAACCTCGGCCTCAATGACGAGGTTGTGGATGCGATGATCAAGGGAAATCCGGATCCTGCGTTTGAGCGTTTCGTGTATGACTCTTATCGCCGTTTCATCCAGATGTTCTCTGACGTGGTTATGGAAGTCGGCAAGAAGTACTTCGAGCAGCTCATCGACAAGATGAAGGAAGAGAAGGGCGT
>CADBTO010000331.1 GCA_902797565.1 uncultured Lachnospiraceae bacterium | reverse complement strand
CGTATCCCCGGAGAACAATGCACCCTCATCCGGAAGATAGAAACAGCAGCTGCCGGGCGTATGCCCCGGCGTAAACAGCACCTGGATGGAAAAACCTGCCAGCTGCAGTTCCTGCTTGTCTTTCAAATAGATATCCGCGCGGTAGTGCCCGGATGTCCGGCCCAAAGCCGCAGAAAGGTTCCGGGACGGCCGTTCCAGCGTATCCCGCTCTTCCTCATATGCATAGACCGGAATCTTTTCTTCAAACGCCCCGCACAGATCTTCCACACCGCCGGCATGGTCAAAATGCCCATGGGTCAGAAGGATCGCCACCGGCCTGTAGCTTCCCGCACGGAGCCGCTCTGCCAGCTTCTGCCCCGCATCACCGGGATCCACAACGAAGGCCTCCCCGCTTTCCTGGTTGATGCCAAAATAACAGTTCGTCTGTACCGGCCCCACAATATACTGTTGCACTTGTAGCTTATTCATGTAAGAACTCCTTTGTGCGCTTATCTTTCCTCGATACTGCGATGCCATTCATCAGACACGCTGATGAATGACACCGCTCCTGTGACTCCGTGAGGATGCGTCGCTTCGCTCCGAACCTCACTTCGTCCGGCGAACAACGCGCAGTCGGAGTATGTTCACCCCGCCGTCCGCTCCACATCGAGCACGCTCTCCACGTTGCGCATCCGGTCGATCAGGTTCTGGAGCTGCGTCCTGCCGCCGATTTCGAACGAAGCATCAATCGTGGCAACGCCCTGCCGCGATGTATGGGAATTCATCGTCAGGATATCAATACTCCGCTCGGTGAAAATCTTGGAAATATCCACCAAAAGCCCGGTCCGGTTGTTCCCGTAGATCAGGATTTCCGCCGTAAAGCCCGCCTTCCCGGACTCATCCAAAAGCTCTTTCTGCCACTGCGCCTCAATCAGCCGGTCCCGTTCGATCTCCGGCATATTGATGATATTGATGCAGTCCGTCCGGTGGATTGAAACGCCGCGCCCGCGCGTGACATAACCCACGATCTCATCCCCCGGCACCGGGTTGCAGCACTTGGAAAAGCGCACCGAAACATCATACAGCCCGCGCACCACGATGCCGCTTGACGACTTCTGCGACTGGCTGTGGTGCCTGCGCGTATCAATATCCGCTTCCTGATCCGGACTGTATTTGCCCAGAATGTCCTCATCCGTCGTCTCGATCGGATGCCTGCGCAGATAAATCGTTTCCAGCCGCGAAACCACAGAACCTTCTTTCAGGCTTCCCTGGCCGATCGCCGCCAGCAAAGACCCCCAGTCCCGGAAGCCATACTTGTGCATAACCTCCTCCTGGTACATCGGCTTGTTGAACTTCCCAAACTCCAAGCCGCGGCTCCGGGCGTATTCGATCAGAAGCTCCCGCCCCTTTGCCATATTCTCTTCCTTTGAAAGGCTCCGGAACCACTGGCTGATCTTGTTCTTTGCCTGTGTGGAACGCACGATCTTCAGCCAGTCCCGGGACGGCCCTCTGGAATTCTGGGACGTAATGATCTCGATCCGGTCGCCATTCTTGATCTCATAATCAATCGGCACCAGCCTGCCGTTCACCTTTGCGCCGACCATCTTGTTCCCGACCGCCGAATGGATACTGTACGCGAAGTCAATCGGATTCGAACCCATCGGCAGGTTCTTGACATCTCCGGTCGGCGTGAAACAGTATACGGTATCAGAAAACAGGTTCAAATCATCTTTTAATAATGAAACGAACTCCTTGTTGTCCGACATATCCTGCTGCCATTCCAGAATCTGCCGCAGCCAGTTCAGCTTTTCATCCTCGCTGGCATCCGCGATCGCCCCTTCGCCATCCTGCTTGTATTTCCAATGCGCCGCGATCCCGTACTCCGCCACGCGGTGCATTTCCTCCGTGCGGATCTGGATCTCAAACGGCACGCCATTCGGCCCGATCAAAGTTGTATGGAGCGACTGGTACATATTCGCCTTCGGCATCGCGATATAATCCGTGAACCTGCCGGGAATCGGCGTGTAATGCTCATGGATGACCCCAAGCGCGGCATAGCAGTTCTTCACATCCTCCACGATAATCCGTACCGCGAACAGGTCATAGATCTCGTCCAGCTGCTTTTTCTGGTTGATCATCTTTTTATAGATCGAAAAGAAATGCTTGGCGCGTCCATATACCTCCGCCTGGATCCCGGCCTCCTGCATATGCCCCCGCACAATATCCGCCAGGCCGTTGATATATGCGTCCCGGTCTTTCTTCCGCGCCGCAATCTTCTCCACAAGGTCATAATATGCCAGCGGCTCCATATATTTGAGCGCCAGATCATCCAGCTCGATCTTCACACGCGAAATCCCCAGCCGCTGCGCCAGCGGCGCAAAGATTTCCATCGTCTCTTTCGCCTTTTCCTTCTGCTTCGCCGGCTTCATGAAACGCAGCGTGCGCATATTATGGAGGCGGTCTGCAAGCTTGATGATAATAACCCGGATATCCTTTGCCATCGCCAGGAACATTTTCCGCAGGTTCTCCGCCTGGACTTCCACCTTGTCCGCCTCAAAGGACACCTGGCCCAGCTTCGTCACCCCGTCCACGAGCAGCGCCACTTCCTCGGAGAACTCCTCCGCCAGCTGCTCCTGGGTCATAATCGTATCTTCTACCACATCATGGAGGATTCCCGCCACAATCGTCTCTTTATCCATCTCCAGATCCGCCAGGATCAGCGCCACGCACAGCGGATGGATGATGTACGGCTCCCCGGACCTGCGATACTGGTCTTTATGCGCCTGTGCTGCCACCCGGTATGCCTTCTCCACCAGGGAAAGGTCATCGCTCGGATGATAACGCCGGATCCGGTCAATCAGCTGTCCATATACCGCTTCCGGCTCCGCGAAATCGTGGGTCTTCACAACACTGCGATTCGGCCCGCTCATCTCTGACTCAATTTTCAAAAACTCGTTGGAATTTAACTCATTCGTAATATCCTGCTGCAACGTCCGTCCCGATACCGCCATACGAAAGACCCCCTTCCGTGATTTTTTCACTCCTAACAAAATAATGTTTTATTCTACACCAAAAAAACGGCAGTGTCAACCGCCGTTTTTCAAATATCGTTATTTTTTTCGCGCATATTCCCGAATGAACCGGATAAATTCCTCTTTTGGAAGCGGCTTCGAGAAATAATACCCCTGCAGGTAGTCCACGCCAAGACGCCTCAGCAGATCCCACTGCTCCTTTGTCTCCACGCCCTCCACCAGGATCTTCTGCCCCATCCGCTGGATCATCTGGATGCTGCTCTCCAAAACCACCATCCCCTGCCCGCTCTTTTCCGCCTCCCAGAGGATGCTTTTGTCAATCTTGACAATATCAAAATCCAGAGAGAACATAGACGTCATATTGGAGTAACCCGTCCCGTAATCATCCATAGAAAACAGGAACCCGCTGTTCTTCATCTGGGATACCACACGGGACAGCAGCCCGTAATCGCTTGCAGCCACAGACTCCGTGATCTCAAAGTTCACCAGCCCTTTTTCCACACGGTGCTGCTCCACGATCCCGGAGATCCGCTCCACAAAGCCCGGCTTCATGCACTGGAGCACCGAAAGGTTGACATTGATCGAATCCATGCCATGCTCCATCGGGACACCGCTCTTCAGGAACCCGCAGACCTGGTCCAGCACAAAATCATCCACATCGTCAATAATGCCCATCTGCTCCGCAATCGGAATAAACTCCTCCGGCGAAATAAAGCCAACACTGTCATCAATCAGCCGGATCAGCGCCTCCGCCCCATGGAGCATCCCGTCGATATGGAAGGTTGGCTGGTAATAAACCTGGAAATTCCCTTCCGAAAGCGCCCGCTGCAAGGCCTCCTCGATCGACAGCCTGCGCGACAGGAACCCCAGATCCTCCCCGCTATGCGGATTCTTCCCTTTCAGCCGCGGGATCGGCTGGTCCACCAAATACAGGATCGCCTCAACCGTTTTCAGCTCGTCCGGAACAGACCCATACAACACGATTGCATCCAGATCCAGCTGCGAGCCATGGTACTCCCAGGGCGATTCAAAACGCTTGCTGATCTGCTCCGCCAGATGATGCGCCGATTTCGGATTTGTCTCCATGACCGTAATCAGAAAGACATTCGCATGCGGATAATAGATCGTGTACCGCTTGACCAGGGAGCAAAGGTATCCAGAAAGGATCTCCGGCAGCGCATCCACGTTGGACGATGCCGTCAGCCGCCGCAGCGCCTCGGATTTCCGAATCCGGATACAGATAACAGAAAAATGCTGCGCCAGCGCAAAATAATTGACAAGATCCGCCTTGAGTGCCGTCCGGTGGTAAAACCCGGAATCCGGATCCAGCCAATGTTCCTCGGATTCCACCGTCAGCATAACCCCGATCAGTGCCAGGCTCTCCGCAAACAGCTCGCTCTTGATCTCGATGAACACCACCTGCACCGCCATCCCGCCAACCATCAGCACCAGGAAATAGATCAGTGCGATCCGCCGCTCCCGGCTCATAAAGGACCAGGAAAAAAGCAGCTGCTTTATTGTCATAATTAAATAAAGCAGTCCCGTCAGATACAGCACCAGTTCGCCCCATCCGCGGAAAAAGTGATACCCGCTGTCAAAATGGTAGACCCATTGTGTCAGCGGATTCGTAATGACCAGGATCTCCGTCACCAGGATCGGCAGCAGCGCAAGGATATGCCTCCTGCGTTTCAGCGAATAAATCGCGCCGGTCACAGTCATCGAATAAAAATAAAACACCGCTGCAAGGCAGGGATGTACGAGAAAATACAGCCATTGGAACAGCTTCCGGGCCATGCCCACCCCCGCAGACACTTGGTAAGACCGCACAATTTGCTGCATCAGGAAATATCCTGCCACACCACTGATCGCGTTCAGTAGTACAATGACACACATACTGATATACAGCATATTCTGCGGCCTGTCATAACGCTGGTAGATCCATGTAAAAAACAGCGCCGTCAGGCACAGGATTATCGTCACCGAGTAAAAAACCAGATCCATTCAGAAAAAACTCCTTTTAATGTGCAACTGTTGCAAAAATCCAGCCTCCTTTCCCATAATACCGGTTCTCCTACGGCTTGTCAACTGTTTCTTTCACGAAAAAACGCACGCGAAACCTCCACCCGAAAACTTCCCCCCATAAAGTATGTCAAAAAACCGGAAAAAAAATGCCATTTCTCATACAAATCTCCCCTTGACACCTCCCTCAAAAAAGCCTATTGTTCTATCTGAATTATTTCAGGATTCATTTCTGAAATATTTTAGATTATTCTAAAGCAATTTCAGGGGGTAATATCATGGCAAAAAGCATGACCAGCGGCAGGATCCTGCCGCTCATTCTGGAGTTTTCCGTGCCTCTGCTGCTCGGAAACCTCGTCCAGCAAACCTACAATTTCATCGACGCAGCCATTGTCGGGCGGACACTTGGGGAAAACGCCCTGGCTGCAGTCGGGGGCACGGCCTCCGTCCAGTTCCTGGTTCTGGGCCTGTGTATCGGCCTGTGTATGGGCTTTTCCATTCCAGTGTCCCAGCATTTTGGTGCAGAGGATTATGACGGGATGCGCAGCTATATCTTCCATGGATATGTGCTGGCTGCCATCTTCGCAGCCGGCCTGACAGCTTCAACCACGCTGTTTTGCGGGCCCATCCTGCGCCTGCTGCAGACCGCGCCGGAGGTCTACGCCGATGCCCATTCCTATCTGTCCGTCATCTTCCTGGGCATCCCGTTTGCGATCCTCTACAACCTGACTTCCTCGATCCTCCGCGCAGTGGGTGATTCGCGGACGCCGTTCGCCTTCCTCTGCGTATCCGCTGTTTTGAACATTGTACTGGATTTCCTGTTCATTATGGCATTCGGACTGGGCTGCATGGGTGCCGCGCTTGCAACCGTCCTGTCCCAGGGTGTTTCCGGCGGGCTGTGCCTGCTCTATATGCGCAGGAAATTTGACATCCTGCGCCTGCAAAAGGTAAACTGCATCTGGGTGGGACACCGCGCAAAGAAACTGCTGAATATGGGCTTGCCGATGGG
>CADBTO010000330.1 GCA_902797565.1 uncultured Lachnospiraceae bacterium | reverse complement strand
TCAAGATGAATCGATTCAGTGCAGCCAGGATATCTCCCCTTTTAACATAGGATACCATCGTCCAGGTTGTCCCATTCACCGGATCAAAGGATACATACCGTCCATCAATCTCCCGCACCTCCACACTTCCGCCGGAAAGCACCACCTGGCTAATCTTCTGAAGAAGCGCATCCTCCGGATGCTCGGAAACATCTGTCCCAACATACTCTGTATTTTCTGCCGCAATAATCTGAGAACCATCAAACAGGATTGCACTGCCAAATTCCGCAGGCTTATATCCTGCCACATCCTGGGATATAGATGCCAGATAGATATCCGATGCCAGCACACCCTTTCGAGAGTCCGCCAGTGTGAGCTATCTGGAAATCGAAACCACCGCACCCCCTGTATTCAAATCCATACGGGGCAGTCCCAGTGTCATCTCACTTTTGCCCAGTCCGCTCTCATACCAGCTCCGGGATGTGGGATCATAATCCGCATCTGGCTTCCACCCAGACACATCCACATAATCCGGCTTCCCGCCATGTCCAACGGCCATATAAAAGCCCTGATCCATCTCTGGAAACCGCTGCATGGTAAACTGAAAGGTCTGCACAATCTCCTCATCACTCTGAAACGGAACTTGCTCCAGTGTACCGCAGATCCCGTTATAAAACTCCTTAAACCCTAAGATCCGCCCCGCAATCTCATTTGCATTTGCCTTCGATTCCTGATGCAGCTCTGCCTTGGCACGGTCTATGATCACGCTCCGCGCCTGCGCCACCAAAAAAACCGTAACCCCGATGATCAGCACTGCCACCACCGGCATCAAAATCATCAATAGCCTGGCACTCACGGATTTCATCCCGTAACTTTTACTATTCAACGCTCTGCCGCTCCCTCGTCCAGCCATTCCTTAAATCCCCTTTCTACGTTTTGCCTAAATTTTCTACTCTTCGGAACTTCTTCTAAATGTTTCCCAAGCATATTTTTTATTTTAGCACATTTTCGGTTCAAAAATCAACCCTTGTTTGGGTTTGAGAAAAAACGATACACGGCACACACGAAAAAAAGGGAGGCCATTGCCTCCCCCAAAAATCGCTATAGCTTGAAACGCCGCAAGCTGTGATCCAGTTCCTCCATCTTTCCCCGATTGGTTTCCTCTTCCGCGCGGATCTCTTCCATCCTCTCCGCCACCTGCTCCGCCATTTCTGAAATCGAAACAATCTCTTCTGTCTGCTGGGAAAAGGTCTCTGCGGTTTGGCTCATCGCACGTTCCACATCTTCCATTCGCTGTTCCAGCTGCATGGAAATCTCAGAAAAGAAATCCAGCTGCTGTGCCAGTATCCCAATCTTCTCTTCCACCTTCTGATTGTTTCCGATCATGGTATCCAAGCTTTCCTGTATATCCCCGTTCATAAGATCCATCATCGATTTTGCGGTGTCGATCAGACTTTCCATATTTTCCACCGTAAACGTATTGATCTCAGAAATCTGCTTTGCAGTGGTCTCTGTCCTGCTGGAAAGCTCGCCGATCTCTTCTGCCACAACCGCAAATCCCCGTCCAGCATCTCCAGCCCTTGCCGCCTCAATGCTGGCGTTCAGTGCCAGAAGCTTGGTCTGGTTGGAAATCCCGATGATTTCATCCGTCAGAGCCAGAATCTCCCGGACTTTTTCCGACTCCTTGATCTGCTTCTCCAACAGCTGCCGATCACGTTCTATGGTATTCTGGATCTTGGACTGCGTCCGGACGCTGAGTTCATTCATATCCGCCGTCGTCTGCTTCAGCTCCGTGGCCGCATGCGTTTCCTGCTTTGCCCGTGTATTCACATCCTGTGCCTTGGACTTGACATCCTGTGTGATTTCTGAAATACCGAGCACCCTTTCTTCTGTCTCCTGCATGATTTTCTTCACAGAACCCAACGTTTCCGCCGCGCCCGATAGCTCTGTCCCGGTCTCTTCCACTTCATCGCACACCCGGCTTGTGGATTGCCTCAGAAATGCCACATTATCCCGAACAGAAATCATCATCTCCCGAAGCTGCAGAATAAACGAACTGACATTATCCGCCACACTTTCGATCTCATCCCCACTGTATACTTCCACAGTCTGTGTGAGATCCCCTTCATTGCTGGCAAGCTCGCTCATCTTAAGATCCACCTTCTGCACATTGCGTGCCATCCCCATCCCAAACAAGATGGCAAGCCCAACCGCAAGCGCCAGGCAAAGCGTCCCCGCAAAAACAAGCATCCGCATCAACCGAAACACCTTCGCATTGATCGTCCCAATCGAACAATCCACACCCACCACACCAGCCACCTGGTTCGCGTGGTTCATCACCGGTGCAAACGCACTGTAATAGCTGCCCCATTCATCAGTTGTCACATGGTCATCCACAGAAGGTGTTCCTGCCAGCGCCGTTTCGATTTTATCATAGGACTCATACACTTCGCCAATGGCGCCCGGATCCTCTGTGTCCGCATCCACCACAAAAACCAGCTTCCCATCCGCCTCTTTCCGCATCGTATAAATATATGTAATATCCTGGTCTATGATAAAATCTCGTAATTCTGTCAAGATTCTCTGATACGTTTCCGTATCCTCATCACCCGCCTGCAAGCTGGCAAGCTCATCCCCGTCTATCAGCTCCGCCGCAATCCTTGCCAAAGCTTTGGTATGCGCTCTGCTTTCATCCATCAAATCCTTCCTGGTTGCGATCACACTGACCACAAACAGAACCGAAACAACCAGCAGAAGCAGCATCGCCGCAGAACCTGCGATCTTCCACTGCAATTTAATTTTCCGCACCCGTCCCCGTTTTTTCTTCATAATCCCCTTCCCTATAAAAACACTTAAAATACTTTAAACGATTGCAGGAACAGCACACACAATAGAATTGGCGCAAGATACTTGATCATCACAATATAAAGACCCTTCCTGCCAAATTTGCTGTTGTTTTTCGTCACTTCCTCCGCAATATAATCCGTCCCAACAAAATGCCCCACCAGGATGCAGGTTGCAATCGAAACAATCGGCATAAACAGATAATTGCTGATATAATCCATAATATCCAGGATCTGTCCAACCGTTCCGTTCGGAAGCTTGAGTTCAAAATACAGCTTATTGTACCCCAAACAAACCAAAACACCAAACGCCGCAGCGATCAGCGTTTCGATCAGTGCCGAGGCTTTTCGCTCGATCGGGAAACGGTCGCAGAAGCTCGAAACCACTGCTTCCATCACAGATACGGCGGAGGTCAGCGCTGCAAAGAGCACCATCGCAAAAAACAATGTCCCGACCACACGTCCCATCACCCCCATCTGGGCAAAGACCTTCGGCAGGGAAATAAACATCAGCCCCGGTCCGGATGCCGAAAGACCTTCCTTGCCCGCAAACACATACACCGCAGGAATGATCATCACGCCTGCCAGAATGGCAATCGCCGTATCGAAAATCTCGATCTGGTTGATGGATTTTCCCAAATCTGCATCGTCTGATACATAAGAACCATATGCCACCATGATTCCCATGGCAATACTCAGGGAAAAGAACAGCTGCCCCATTGCATCCAGTACAACCGTTGCGAACTTTCCGAGCGTCAATCCCTTGAAGCTGGGAATAAACAAGATTGCCAGCCCCTGCAGGCCTGTCCGGCTCACCCCGCCATCCTCGTGCGAGATGGTCAGCGAAAAGATCGAAATGGCAAGCACCAGAACCACCAGAACCGGCATAATAAAACGGGATGCCCGCTCAATTCCCTTGTCCACACCGCCAAGAACGATGATCGCGCAGAGGAACAAAAAAACGCCGGTTGCCAGAATCGGCTCCACGGGCGCCGTGATAAAGCCGGTGAAATACCCGTCTTCTGCCGCCTCCAATCCCGAGCCGGTCAGAAATACTAGGAAATATTTCAGCACCCATCCACCAATGACGCAATAGTATGGCATAATGATCATCGGCACCAGGCATGCTAATACGCCGATCCAGCCAAAGCGCTTGTCCAGCTGCTTGTATGCCGTAAGCGGGCTTTCCTTCGTCCGCCGCCCAATCGCGATCTCCGTCGTCAGCAGCGTATATCCAAAGGTCAACGCTAAAATCAGATAGACAACAAGGAACAAGCCCCCGCCATCCTTTGCCGCAAGATAGGGGAAACGCCAGATATTTCCCAAGCCCACAGCAGACCCCGCCGCCGCCAGGACAAAACCCAGCGAGCCGGTAAATGAACTTCTTTGCTTCATGATTTAGAACTCCTTTGTGTGCTTTTCAATTCTCGATACCGAGGTGTCATTCATCAGGCACGCTGATGAATG
>CADBTO010000329.1 GCA_902797565.1 uncultured Lachnospiraceae bacterium | reverse complement strand
AGATCTGGAAGAAGAAGCTGCTGTACAAGGGCTTCAAAGTTGTTCCGTACTGCCCGCGCTGCGGGACGCCGCTTTCCGCGCAGGAAGTGGCGCAGGGATACAAGACCGTAAAAGAACGTTCCGCCATCGTCCGCTTCAAGGTCATCGGCGAGGACGCGTATTTCCTTGCATGGACCACGACCCCGTGGACGCTGCCCAGCAACCTGGGACTCTGTGTCAATCCGGAGGAACGTTATGTCAAGGTGAAAGCAGCGGACGGCTATGTGTATTATCTGGCAGGGGCACTGCTGGATACGGTTCTCGGCAAGCTTGCACAGGACGGAAAGCCTGCGTATGAGATTCTGGAGGAATATCAGGGCCGGGATCTCGAACACAAGGAATACGAGCCGTTGTACGAGTGTACCGGGAAGAAGGTGGAGAGCCTGCGCAAGAAGGCGTTCTTCGTGACCTGCGATGGCTATGTCACGATGGGCGATGGTACTGGCATTGTCCATATTGCACCCGCGTTCGGTGATGACGATGCACGGGTGGGCAGGACGTATGAGCTGCCGTTTGTCCAGTTTGTTACGGAGAAGGGCGAAATGTCCGCAGAGACGCCGTTTGCCGGCCTGTTTGTCAAGAAAGCGGATCCGGAGGTGCTGAAAGACCTGGATGCGCGGGGGCTGCTCTTTGACGCGCCGAAGTTTGAGCATGACTACCCGCACTGCTGGCGCTGCGACACCCCGCTGATCTACTATGCGCGGGAATCCTGGTTCGTGAAAATGACGGCGGTCAGGGACGATCTGATCCGGAATAATAACACTGTCAACTGGATTCCGGAATCGATCGGGAAGGGGCGATTCGGGGACTGGCTCGAAAATATCCAGGACTGGGGCATTTCCCGGAACCGTTATTGGGGGACGCCGCTGAATATCTGGGAGTGCGCGGACTGCGGCAAGCAGATCTCGATCGGGAGCAGGAAGGAATTAGCAGAAAAATCCGGAAATACGGATGCGGAAGGCATCGAGCTGCACCGCCCGTATATTGACGGCGTTGTGATCCCCTGCCCGGACTGCGGGAAGGAGATGCACCGCGTGCCGGAGGTCATTGACTGCTGGTTTGATTCCGGGGCGATGCCGTTTGCCCAGCACCACTACCCGTTTGAGAACAAGGAACTGTTTGAGCAGCAGTTCCCGGCGCAGTTCATCTCCGAGGCGGTGGATCAGACCCGTGGCTGGTTCTATTCCCTGATGGCAGAGAGCACGCTGCTCTTCAATAAGGCTCCGTATGAGAATGTTATTGTTCTGGGACACGTACAGGATGAAAAGGGCCAGAAGATGAGCAAATCCAAAGGGAATGCGGTCGATCCCTTTGAAGCGTTAGAAACCTATGGTGCTGATGCAATCCGCTGGTATTTCTACATCAATTCCGCACCGTGGTTGCCGAACCGCTTCCATGGCGGCGCGGTGCAGGAAGGGCAGCGGAAGTTCCTGGGAACCCTGTGGAATACCTATGCGTTCTTCGTACTCTATGCGAATATCGATGGTTTTGACGCCTCGCAGTATCAGCTGGAGTATGACAAACTCAGCATCATGGACAAGTGGCTGCTGTCCCGTCTGGCATCCACGATCCAGGCGGTGGATGAAAACCTGGGGAATTACCGGATTCCGGAGGCGGCAAGGGCGCTGGATTCCTTTGTGGATGAACTGTCCAACTGGTATGTCCGCCGCTGCCGGAGCCGTTACTGGGCAAAGGGGATGGAGCAGGACAAGATCAACGCGTATATGACGCTGTATGAGGCGCTTGTGTCCCTGGTCAAGGCGGCAGCGCCGATGGTGCCGTTTATGGCGGAGGAGATCTACCAGAACCTGGTCCGTTCCGTGGACAGCAGTGCGCCGGAAAGCGTGCACCTGTGCGCGTTCCCTGAAGTGCAGGAGGCTTGGATCGATAAAGATCTGGAAGCGGATATGAAGGAACTGCTGAAGATCGTGGTCTTCGGCCGTGCCTGCCGGAATGCCGCGAATATCAAGAACCGCCAGCCCATCGGCACGATGTATGTCAAGGCGGAAACGGATCTGCCGGATTATTTCGTGGACATCATCGCGGAGGAACTGAATGTGAAGCAGGTATCCTTTACGAATGACGTTTCGGATTATACGACATACCAGTTCAAACCGCAGCTGCGCACGGTGGGGCCGAAATACGGGAAATTCCTGAAGGCGATCCAGGGGGCGCTTGCCGGTCTGGACGGGAATGCGGCTTATGCAAAGCTAAAGTCCGAAGGCAAGCTGACGTTCCCGGAGATTGATCCGTCCATCGAGCTCGCGGAAGAGGATCTTCTGATCAGCGAAAGCCATACCGAAGGCTATATGTGCGATGGTGACAACGAGGTGACGGTCGCGCTTGATACGCGGCTTTCGCCGGAGCTGCTGGAAGAGGGCATGGTTCGTGAGCTGGTAAGCAAGCTGCAGACCATGCGGAAAGAGGCAGGGTTTGAGGTGATGGACCGGATCTGCGCATCAGTGTACGGAAACACTGAGGTGGAAGGGACACTCAAGGCGCACGAGGCAGAGATTTCCAGCGAAGTCCTGGCAGATACCGTCGGGACAGAGGAAATTGAAGGCAGCTACAAAAAAGACTGGGTGATCAATGGGAAAGCAGTCACGATCTGCGTGAAGAAAAATTAGAGGAGGACAAAAGACAAATGCCTTACAATGATTACAGCAACTTTGAAAACCGGGAGCTGAGCAGCCCCGTATATGGTGCGGCACGCCCCAATTTCCCCGGGCTGGATTTGGGGACACCGGGTGATACGCCGATGATGGCAGCAACGCCTGCAGCAATGGCAACAACTGCGGCAGAACCTTTGCCGGGACCGTTCGGCACGAAAGAGGAACTGAAGAAGGAGATTGTGGAAAATGTCCGCCGGATGTTCCGGAAGGAGTTTACGGAGGCCACGAACCAGGAGATTTACCAGGCATTCGCAGAGGTTGTGGAAGACGCGGTTGTGGACAACTGGATCAAGACCCAGAAGGCAATGGATGAGCAGGATCCCAAGACCGTATACTATCTTTCCATGGAGTTCCTGATCGGGCGGCTGCTGGGGAACAACCTGATCAACCTGACAGAGTATGACGCGGTCAAAGACGCGCTCACGGAGCTGCAGATTGACATCAACGCCATCGAGGACGAGGAGCCGGATCCGGCGCTGGGTAATGGCGGCCTGGGACGTCTGGCGGCCTGCTTTATGGACTCCCTGTCTACGCTGGGCTATGCGGCATATGGCTGCGGCATCCGGTATCATTACGGGATGTTCAAGCAGATGATCGAGAACGGGTATCAGCGCGAGGTTCCGGATGACTGGCTGCGTCTGGGCTATCCGTTTGAGCTGAAGCGGAGCGAATACAGCTATGAGGTGAAATTCGGCGGCTATGTCCGCAGTGAGCAGACACCGGACGGGAAAACGCGGTTTATCCAGGAGAACTACAGTTCTGTGCTGGCAGTACCCTATGATATGCCGATCGTGGGATACCGGAACGGCGTCGTAAACTCCCTGATGATCTGGGATGCGGAGCCGAAGCGCGTGTTCTCGCTCGAAGAGTTTGACCGTGGTGATTACGCGAAAGCGGTTGAAGACCAGAACCTGGCACGGAACCTTGTTGAGGTGCTGTATCCAAACGACAACCATATTTCCGGGAAGGAACTGCGCCTGAAGCAGCAGTATTTCTTCGTTTCGGCATCCCTGCAGCGTGCCCTGCAGCGTTATAAGAAGAACCATAAGGACATCCACCGTCTGCCGGACAAGGTTGTGTTCCAGATGAATGATACACATCCGACCCTTGCGGTGGCAGAACTGATGCGGATCCTGCTGGATGAGGAAGGCCTCGGCTGGGATGAAGCATGGGAGATTACCACACACTGCGTGGCATATACCAACCATACCATTATGGCGGAAGCGCTGGAGAAATGGCCGATCGAGATCTTCTCCCGTCTGCTGCCGCGTGTGTATAATATCGTGGAAGAGATCAACCGCCGTTTCATCATTGACATTGAGCGGACCTTCCCGGGAGACTATGACAGGAAGGCACGGATGGCGATCGTGTATGACGGCCAGGTGAAGATGGCACACCTTGCGATCGCGGCAGGCTTCTCGGTCAACGGTGTGGCGAAGCTGCATTCGGAGATTCTGAAGAAGCAGTCACTGAAGGACTTCTATGATATGTTCCCGTCGAAGTTCAACAACAAGACGAACGGGATCACGCAGCGCCGCTTCCTGCTGCACGGGAATCCGCTGCTGGCGCATTGGGTGATCGACAAGATCGGCGACGGCTGGATCACAGACCTGTCCCAGATGAAGCGCCTGGAAGTCTTTGCGGACGATCCGCGGGCACAGGAAGAGTTCCGGAATATCAAATACAAGAACAAGCTGCGTCTTGCAAAGTATATCCGGGAGCACAATGGTGTGGATGTTTCTGCAAATTCCATCTTTGACGTACAGGTGAAGCGGCTGCATGAATACAAGCGCCAGCTGCTGAACATCCTCCATGTGATGTATCTGTACAACCAGATCAAAGAGCATCCGGAGAAGGAATTTGTGCCGCGTACCTTTGT
>CADBTO010000328.1 GCA_902797565.1 uncultured Lachnospiraceae bacterium | reverse complement strand
TGCAGGATGGGAGCGCCTGGCTGCCATCGTTGTTCCACTCTACCACACCTGTATCAAAATTTCAATAGCGGGGAAACGAAAACGGGCGGGGGCATCTGCCAGGAGTCCGTTGTCTCCTGTCTTCCTCCCCCTTGACAGCGTATGTTTCATCCTGTATTATATAGGAGAAGATTTCTTGCTAAATGGTGAAAAAGCAGAAGGAGGAGTGTGTTTTATGAAACAAAAAACGTTATTGCTGCCAGTGATATGCTGTGCGATGTTCTTTGTGGCATTGTTTTTGACGGGATCTGGAGGGGCGATGGAGGTGCAGGCGGCGTCTTCCGTCCAGCGTCTCTCGGTCAAGGGAAACCATCTGGAAAATGCAGACGGGAAGACGGTGCAGCTCCGGGGGGTATCGACCCATGGCCTGGCATGGTATCCGCAGTATGTAAACAAAAAAGCATTCAAGACCCTGCGGGATGACTGGAAGGCCAATACGATCCGGCTTGCAATGTATACAGAGGAATACGGCGGGTATTGCAGCGGCGGAGATCAGAAAGCGTTGAAAAAGCTGGTAAAACAGGGTGTAAAGTATGCAACGAGCCTGGGAACGTACGTCATTGTGGACTGGCATATTCTGAATGATAACGATCCGAACACCCATATCGAAGAGGCAAAGGCTTTCTTCAAATGGGCATCGAAGACATTCCGGAAAAACAAGAATGTCCTTTATGAGATCTGCAACGAACCGCATTGGGTGGGCTGGAACGATTATATCAAGCCCTATGCCCAGAAAATTACGAAAGTGATTCGGAAAAATGATAAAAAAGCGGTCATCATCGTTGGTACGAACACCTGGTCCCAGGATGTGGACGAAGTGATCGGAAACCGGCTTTCAGACAAGAACACGGTTTATGCGCTGCATTTCTATGCGGCTACCCATATGGATGGAAACCGGGACAAAATGAAAAAGGCACTGGACGCGAAAATCCCGGTCTTCGTTTCAGAATGCTCGATTTGTGATGCTTCGGGCAGCGGAAACATTGACAAGGACTCTGCGAAAAAATGGTTCTCGTTGATCAGCAAATACAAAACCAGTTACATTGCCTGGAACCTTTCAAACAAGGATGAGACATCGTCTGTGATCTCGCCGTATTGCACCAAGCTTTCCGGCTGGAAAACCAAGGATCTGTCAGAAACCGGGAAGTGGTTTCGGACGCAGATGCGGAAGGATGCGAAAAAATAAGCGTGCAGATTAGGGGGGAGAGAGCACATGGGCCGGAAGAATAAAGGGAAGAAACAGCATAACAAACGGATCGCCCTGATCGTGGGGCTTGTGGTCGGGATTCCGATCATGCTGGCGAGCATCCTGCCTTTTTCTGCCTCCATAAAGGGTGTGGGAGAAGGGGCATCCTTGGTCAGCGGGACACTCAGTGTGGAAGAGGAAGCTGCGGATGAGGCGATGGGGATTTCCGATATGGGGATCATGCTCGTTCGAAAGACGGAGATGTACCAGTATGTGAAAAAAAGCCGCAGGGTGAAAGAGGGCGATTCGCATCGGACGATCTACTATGCGGACGCGGAGTTTAGCGAGAAGCAGGAGCAAAAGGAATTTCGGGCATATCAAAACCGTTATGATACCGGATATGGTTCCAAGACAACGTTCCAAAATCCGGATTTTCCGGAGGAGCTGGCATCGCAGACGTTTTATGGCACAGTGACGATCGGAAAAGAGGCTGTTCGATTGGATCAGAAGATACTGGATCATTTCATGAAGGATACCTATGCAATGCCCGGTGTGCAGCTTGTGGAGCCGGAAAACCTTCCGGCGAAGCCGGATACTGCGGCTGCAAAAAAATATGGTCTTGCATTGATACAGGACAATTTCGGGAAAAACATATATGCACCAAGGGCGAATGGGGACTGGAAGGTGGGAGATATCCGGATTACATATCAGACCGTGGATCCCAAGGCGCTGCATGGGGAGTATACGGCTTTGGGGGAGCTTTCCGGAGATGGGACTTCGATTGGCGGCGGAAAGACGGAAGCGGCACTGTATCCAGGTGTGATCAGTATGGATGAGGCAAGCAGTGCTTATTCCGCTGCGAAGCGGAAAAGCGGATTTCTGTTTCTGCTGGGCGGCCTTGCGGCAGGCTTGCTGGCAGGATGGATTACATGGTTTGTTTTAAGATAATGAAAACAGGATTGGCGCAGCAAACGGATAGCATATGCGAGAGACAAGAAAAGATTGGCGCAGCAAACGAATCCAAGAGCAGGCAATGGATTCGCGGGCAGAACCGATGGATGTTCAGAAGGGGCCATATGGCCCCTTCTTTGTTGTTGAGGGAAGGGCAGCCATCCCAAGCAAAAAAAATCAATCTGGTGTAGAATGGGATCTGAATCGGCTATATCATCTTACGAGAGTGTAAAATGAAGTGTGTAAGTTAGATTTTATCAACTTGCACACTTTATTTTTTTCTTAGGTGTGCTACAATGGAAGGAAGG
>CADBTO010000327.1 GCA_902797565.1 uncultured Lachnospiraceae bacterium | reverse complement strand
TACATCCACAGATACATTTCATAACTGCGCTCTCCGAGCCATTTCAGCGGTGCCACCTCCAGCCACTCACCAAATGGTTCCCCGGAATCCGCGACCAGAAACACCATGACCGCAAACACCAGCGAAATGAGCTGCATGATCCCCCGATAGGTGAGTGTCCCCTGTCCATCCACAAAAATAAAGCAGGTCAGGACAAACATCACCGCAATCCCCATCATGACCGATGCCATCCACTTCGTTCTCCGGAAGAACGAAACCCCTGGCGGGAACATCGCGTAAAACATCCCCACGGCACAGCCGATCAGCAGAGAAAACATCCTTGTATCTGTTCCATAATACACGCGTGTAGCATCCTGGCCAGGCTGATACAGGAAAAACATAAGCAATGACGACAGGAGAATCAACGCGCCAAGCATGATAAATCCCCGCGGTGTGAAATGGGATTTCCCATCCCGACGTTTTTCCCTTGCCACCTTGAAATACAGATAGTACAGCAGCGGCCAAATCAGATAATACTGCATCTCTACAGAAAGAGACCACACATGCGTAAACGGGCTGGCATTCGCAATTTTCGTAAAATACGATGAATCCTGAAAAATCTGCCACCAGTTATTTACACCAAATATAATCGAAATCACTTCATTGCGGATCCCCTGCACCGGATGCGGGGCAAGCACGAAGAACACGCCCACCGTGATAAATACCACACAGATCGCAGCCGGATAAATCCGGATAATCCGCTTCTTGTAGAATTCCGCAACATTATATGTGTGTTTCCGCCGGCTCCGCTCTGATGTCAGTGCCACCAGAAAGCCTGACAGCACAAAGAACAGGGAAACCCCCAGAAACCCTCCCTTCACGGTATAGGGAAACATATGATACAATATGATCGCAACGATCGCAATGGCACGAAGCCCATCCAGCCCCAGGATGCGTCCAGAGGACTTTTGATCTTGCCTCGGCATACGAAGCACACCTCTCTTTTCTTGTTTTTCCTGCTAATTATTTACATCAATGCGTATATTCCCATTTTTCTCATCAAATGTCAATGAAGTTTTTCCACAAAGTTCCGTGACCATCATCCCAAAAGCTTGTTGAAATAATCTGCCTCGATAAAATTCGACATCTCGTAAAACACCAGAATTTCGTCATACTGTTCCTGTGCGGCCAGTTCCTGGAATGAATCATTGAAGTAACGCAGGTCAATCATTGTAAGTTCCGCCACCTCATCCGGGAAACTTTCCGTATCAAAGAGATACGGCACACAGCTGTTCGCATAAGAATCCTTGATGACACAGATCCTGCGCGCTTTCCCGGAATGCATGCCGGAACGTCTGGCTGACGGTTTTGCTGAAGCTTTCTTGCGGATCACAACCTTCCCGTAATTCCCGCCGAAATACACGGCATATTTGTCCTTCGTCCGCAGCTTTTCCATATCGTATATCTGCCAGAGCCGATGCCCGCCTGCCTCCGCTTCTGCTCCTGCCGCTTTCCCGCCCGGCTCCGCCGCTTCTCCTGCCTCCGCTGCTGCTCCTGCCGCTCCGCCGTCCGGCTCCGCTCCAGCGTCCACCGGCTTCCCGTCAATTTCCACAGAAAGCTCCGGCAGCTTTGTCGGAATAGAGATCGAATCCGGCCTGATTTCCGGAAGGGGCGCTTTGGAGTATAACGTCCCGTAAAAGGCGTCCGTCACCTGCTCCATCCCAAAATCTTCCTGTTTTTTTTCAGGCAGATGAAACATCTCGCGCAGTGCCTGCGCCGCTTCCCATGCGCCGGACGCATTGTAGTGGTGGTCTGTCGCAAAATACAGGCGCTTTCCTGCCTCGCGCTTCTCCCGGAACTGCGCGTACAGATCCAGCTCTTTCTCCGCCCCGGCGGCCGCGGCCTGTTTCTGATCCGGCTCCTCCGCTCCGGCGGCCTGCTCCCGGTAGCCTGCCTCGTCAAATTCGCGTGCCCCGGCAGGCAGAAGGTCCGCATCAATGCTTCCGGGAAATGGCACCAGAACCAGCGTCCAGCCGGCTTCATCGCCCTGCTGGTGCAGCTCTTCCATCGCCGCCGTGATGAATTTGCGGTTTCGTGCATACCGCTCATAGGGCAGCTGGCTGGAAAGCTTTTTTTCTATTAGATGCCCGTCTTTTCCAAAATAGACGCCACCCGCATCCTTTGCGCCCAGCAGGCGCTTGAGCGAAACAGATATCTGGACACAGGCATCCCGCCACGGGAACTGGTCTTCCAGCGCCTGTTCCAGCTGCTCCTGCGCCTTGCCATCCAGAATCTCTGCCAGATGAGGAACAGAAAAGCTGGTAAGATATCTATTTTCCATTTCAGAAAATTGCTTCTCTCCCGTCAGAATTCCGATACCACCACAAAATAAAAGAAACAGGAGTACCATCGCTATAAAAATTTGATAGTGGATATATTTTTTATTTTTTTCTTTGTATTGCATTTTTCTAAATTTGCCCTAAACCGCCATAAAAATACATTAAAACCGAAAATATAAAAACGGATTATAACTCCCGCTGATGATAGAAATCAAGCTTAAACATAAAACCACGAGCAAATATCCTGCTTTCAGCGTATATATAGTAGCTGATTCGTTTTTCTGAATTTCCTGTATCATCTGCAGCAGCCGTCCACCCAGCCGCGCCGGAAGCGATGTTGAAGCCACTGCAAGCAGCAGCAGAAATGGCAGATGGCTGCAGATCGAATAGCCAAACATCCCACCAAACGCCCCTGCGCTGCGGTCGATCCCGATTCCAAACAGCCCGCCCAGCCAGGACAGTGGACGTGAAGGGTCGTCACAGACAAAAATGCCCCAACCCAAGGCAACAAAAAATAACGTATACACACGTTTCAGTATCGAAGGCAGTTTCGCAACTGCATCTTTCAAGAACAGCTTTTCCAAAAACAGGAGCACGAAATAATACAGCCCCCACAGCACGAAATTCCAGCCCGCGCCATGCCAGAGTCCGGTCAGAAACCAGACCAGAAACAGGTTCCCCGCCTGCCGAAGCGGCCCTTTCCGGTTTCCTCCAAGCGGGATATAGACATATTCCCGAAACCAGCTGCCAAGCGTCATATGCCATCTGCGCCAGAACTCCGTGATGCTCCGGCTTTCATATGGATGATCGAAGTTTTCCGGAAACTGGAAGCCCATCATCTGCCCCATACCAATCGCCATATCCGAATAACCCGAAAAATCGAAATAAATCTGAAACGAATAAAACAGGACCGCTAACCATACCAGTGCCACGCTCCGATCAGACTCCGTATAATTCGAAAGTTCTGAAAACAAGCCGCCCGCCAGATTTGCAAACAGCACTTTCTTCCCCAGACCCAGAATAAACCGCTCCAGCCCCCGGAACACATCCGCCGGCGTGCACTGCCGATCCTCCGCCCGCAGACGCTTTTCTACATCCGCGTAACGGACGATCGGGCCTGCGATCAGCTGGGGAAACATCGTGACGAACATCCCGAAATCCAGCGGGTTCTTCTGCGGACGGACGATGCCACGGTACACGTCAATCGTATAGGATAACGTCTGGAAGGTATAGAACGAAATCCCGATCGGCAGGGACACTGCCAGATTTCCCAGACCCGTCCCAAACAGGGCATTCAGGCTGTCAATGAAAAAATTCGCGTATTTGAAAAAACACAGTAATCCGATATTGATGACGATTGATGCAATGAGGAAGGCGCGTCCCACCGTATCGTGCTTCCCTTTCGCGTCAAAGTACCCGATCATCCGGCCGTTCGTATAGTCCACCACAATCGAAAAGAGCATAATCAGGACATAAACCGGCTCGCCCCAGGCATAGAAGAACAGGCTGGCCAAAAGCAGCCAGAGGTTCTTCCCCGCCTGGGGCAGCAGCCAATACAAGAGCAGGAAGACCGGGAAAAAGACCCCCAGGAAGACCATGCCAGAAAAAACCATCTTCCCGTTACTCCTCTTTCACCTGGTATTCCTTGAATGCCTTTTCCACCACGCCGCAGCCAGGGCTGATGATCAATGCCACCACGCCATCCCTGCGTGTCAGCACATAGTTTTCCACCATCGCAACCTGCTCCGGGCTGTATTCTTCCATCGTGGCCTTGCGTTTTTCCACATGCTTTTTCAAACTGGACATCAAAAGCGCCTCATCCGTACTGTCCTTCAGCTGGACCAGCGCGATCTCCGCCGCGCTTCCATCCTTGGCAAACCCATGGACATACGCCTGGACTCCATCGTATTCATAATCGCAGAGTGCAGAGAAATTCAGTTCCGCATTCTTGTCTGTATCATCTACCCGTTTCATTTCCGGCAGGTTCGCGTCCACTTCCGCCATCATCTCATAGAGCATCGGCAAGTCCAGCGCTGCCCCGCCTGCACTTTCGCCGCCGGAATCCCCGCCGCAGGCAGAAAGCAGCGGGAGTGCCGCAACCAGAACTGCCAAAACCAGGCATACCGGGCGCCGCACACGGAAATTCCCCCGCTTGCCGCCGGAACCAAAAGGTTTACACAAAATTTTATCAAATTTTAACATTTTATTTTCTCCTTTAATTCCCAGTCATCATCTTCCTGCCAGATCATTTCGAAGGGACAGGGCCTTCAGCCCTCCCCTTCTCCATCCATTGTACCCAGGTATTCGGTCATATCCACACCAAACACTGCCTCCACCTGCTTCTGGATCTCCTTTCGATCTTTCGGATCAATGTCACTTGACGTATTTCCATACTCATAATGGGTAATATAGATCCCAAGCACATAGTTTTCCTGCTCATCAAAATGCCAGGCTGCGGACATTCCTATATTATCCCCATACACCAGGTTCGTTGCATACGTCAGCTGGCCCACCATCTCATTTGCCCGGACAATCTCTTTTTCCGAAAGCTTCTTTCCAAACGCATAGAAAGCCTCGTTCTGGTTCTTGTCCAGAAGCTTCTTCACCTTGCCCGGCAGCTGGGACAGCTTCTTAATGCCCTTGGCTTCCTGTACTGCCACCGTGTATTTGATTCCCTTCGCTGCCGGCAGCGCGGAGGTATCCCATTCGGATTCGTTCTGCAGCCGTGCGTCTGTCATATTAAAATAGAAATGGTTCTTGCTGCCCGCCCCGGAATAACAATCCACATGATACCACTCCTTGTCATCAAGCTGTACCAAATCCCAGGAATGGGAGTCATTATGGACAATATGGCAATCAAGGCCCATCATATTCATAAAGAGACGGAACGTTGTTGCATAGCCCACGCAGACCGAAATGCGCCCTTTGAGCACGCCATGCGGCGTAAAATTGTCCACCTGCGTTCCCGGCAGGGCGATCGTCGTGCTGTCTCCATTCGAGATGTTGTTGACCATCCAGTCATACACAGCACGCTCTTTTGCATAATTGTCTTTCTTTTTCTTTGTCACCTTCTCCAGGATCTTCTTCGCCATCTTCAGCGTTTCCTTGTCATCATCCGAAAGCTTGCTGTCATCCCCGCTCAGATACGCATCCGATATCGCCTTCGTGCTGCGGATTTCATAGGTGTCCGCCACCTTGAAGCCATCCTCCTGGTAAGTGTTGTTCTGCTCTTCTTCTTTTGCCTGCCGCTCCAGCTGGTTCTTGATAAACTTGTTGACTTTTTTGTTCTGATCCTGCGACTGCAGAAGCACCGCCACACACACGCCAAGCGATGCCGCCACCAGCACAGACAGGATCCACATGACAACCAGACCGCCCCGTTTCCCTGCAGGCTGCGCTGCGGCTGGCGCCACAGCCAAAGGCTGCGTGCCCCCTTCTGTCAATTCTTCTTTTGATTTTTCCATTTCAAGCACTCCTTCCGTCACACAATGAAATCGGGGAATGCCGCTTCCGCGTCCCCCCGATATCTCTGTTTCTTTTTGTTTTTATTTTTTGATCCCAGAACCCGGATGGCCGTCAAAACCCGAAATACGCATCAATCCCGTTGCAGATCCCGTCTGCCATCTTCTTCCTGCCGCTTTCAGACGCCATATACCGGTCATCCGAAGGATTCGTCATAAATCCCATCTCGATCAGTGCCACCGGAATCGTGGACCAGTTCGTCCCGGTCAGGTCATCCCGCTGGTAAAGCCCGCGGCTCGAAATCCCCGTATTCTTGCAATATGCTGACAAAACCTTCTCACAAAGTTTCTTGCTGGAATCAGAAAGCTTGCCGACATAACGGTTGTTCTTTCCCGGATAAAGCACGCTTGCACCATGTGCAGAAGAACTGGCCGCGCCGTCTGCATGAAGGCGGATAGCAATATCACAATCCTTATTTAACTTTTGTGCACGCTCTTTGTTCGAAATCTTTACGTCATTTTTTGTGCGGACCATCACAACTTCATATCCCCGATCTTTCAATTCCTCCTGCATCTTCAAAGCGATGGCAAGTGTCAGTTCGTATTCATAAATGCCCATCGTGGTCCCCTTTGTCCCACCAGACACCTTGATGTTCTGGACACTTGACCCCGGCCCGTTCGGCTCCTTGGACAGATCCGCGCGGCTCTGGTGCCCCGCATCAATGCCGATGACCTTCTTTCCTTTGACCTTCACCGTGCAGCTGACTTTCTGCTTGTTATATACCGCCGTGATCTTCGTCTTCCCTGCCCGCAGTG
>CADBTO010000326.1 GCA_902797565.1 uncultured Lachnospiraceae bacterium | reverse complement strand
GAGGAATGGCTCCATCGGATTCACCAGATCTGTTTTGATGATCCACTCCAGAAGCTGGTACTTGTCCTGGAAATGGTTATAAAAGGTGGGGCGTATTACCCCCGCCCCGTCCGTTATCTCCTGTATCGTAATCTTATCCACCGGCTTTTGCTTTGCAAGCGCTTTGAAGCTGTCTGCCAGCAGGTCTTCAGTCACTTTCTTCATCAAATTCCACCGTCACAAAATAACCCCTGGGTGTCTCTTTGACATCCGTCACTTTCCCTTCCCGTGACTTCAGCCGTTCCAAAACCGTGTAGTTTGCTGACATCGCATACGCGCGTCCCAGCACATAATAATAGGAGTTTGGCAGCTTGTACTCTGCCACCGGCAGCACATCGCCCACGGAAAGCAAGCCTGTCCGCTCCATTTTGAATTCCATTTTTCGCATGGAAGAACTCCTTATTGAAGTCAAGCATCCCGCTCGCGCACCAGCTTCCCATCCACCACGCCCTGATCGGCGCGGTTGGCACGGTGTACCAGAAAGATGGATGTCACAGCGTTATAGATCAGCATTGCACCTGCCAGCCTCGTTGCAAACGTAATGAGACGAAACCCGCCAGCGATGCAGAGCAGACCGAACACAATATCAATGATCCCGAACAGAATCCCACTGTACCAGTGCGCTCCCGAAGCGGAGCGAATGGAATATGAAAGATAAAAATCCTCCACCCCATTGGAAACCAGAACGATGCCGAACGCCATAATAACAACACTCATTGCAGCACCCGGCTTCATACACAAAAAAATCCCCGTCACGATCACAATCCCGGACAATGCCATTCCGGAAAAATGCAGCCCTGTGGTCAGAAGCTGCCCCACCATCATAAAGACGCCCACCAGAAGCAGGATGAATCCCATCGCTCCCACAACCGTGTCCGTCACGGTTCCCGGCGAGAGCAGGCAGATCCCGCCCAGCACCAAGCACAGAACCGAAGACAGCGTGATATTCAGCCGGCTGCTCCTGACCATTTTTTTGATTCCTTCGATCATACTTCTTCCTCAATCAACATTCCGCGCAAGATTCCCGGCAGGCTATGTGTGCGCTTTCCAGCGCCGTATCCGGTCTTCAGGATCCGGTATTTCTCCGGCAGACGACTCGCTGTCTTCAGCGCCGCGGCACAGGCCGCGCCCGTCGGTGTCACAAATTCGCCTTTGACATGGAGCGGATGGAGAATCAGCCCATATTCCCCGCAAATATGACAGACCGCAGGCACCGGAACCGGCAGAAGCCCGTGGGCACAACGCACAGTACCTTCTCCCTCGGACAGCGGCGAAACGACCACGTCCGTAATATCCAGCTGGTCGATACAGACCGCAACCGCCGCGATATCCACGATGCTGTCCACCGCCCCCACTTCATGAAACACAACATCTTCCAGAGCCTCTCCGTGCGCATTTGCTTCTGCCTCTCCCAATATATGGAAGATCCGAAGAACCAGATCTTTCGCATGCTCCGAAAGTCCGGATTCACCGATAATCCGTCTGATATCTGCAAGCCTGGTATGGAAATGGTGTGCTGGTCCTGGATCCGGATGTTCTGGATGCGCCGGATGGTCCGGATGGCCAGCATGCTCCGGATGGCCGTGATGCCCCGGGTGCTCCGGGTGGCCGTGATGCCCCGGATGCTCCTCATGGTGATGTCCATGGTCTGTTTCCGCATCCGCTTCTCCATACAAGTATCCCATATCATGGTCAAAGTTTTCAAATCCTTCTGCAAGGATCACATCGAAATCCATCGCGCGCAGCCCGGATTTCTTTGTTTCCCTGACCGCGATCCTGAAACCTTCCAGCGGAAGCGTATTCAGTGCGGAAACAAGCACATCCTTGTCCACCCCCAAATCCAGCAGGCAGCCCACCAGCATATCCCCACTAATGCCAGCGTGGCATTGCAGGTACAACGTATGTGTTTTTTGTTCCATTGTTTCCTCCTTGCGATAGAACTCCTGGATGATTTAATCCCTCGATGCCAGGCAGTCGGAGCCTTTACAAAACTTTCCTGATTGCTTCCAGTAATTCATCGTAGGTCTCAAATGCTTCCAATTCCGGGTGCGCGCTGCGAATCGACTCCGGACTTTTGAACAGGAAGCCCGCCTTGCTCGCCTCGATCATTCCCAGGTCGTTATGGGAATCGCCGGAAGCAATTGTCTCAAATCCACAGGACTGCAGTGCTTTCACCGTCGTCTTTTTGGATTCTTTACAGCGCATCCGATACCCCGTGATCTCACCCGTTTCTGAAACGTCCAGGTCATTGCAGAACAAAGTCGGATAACCCAGTTTTGCCATCAGCGGCATCGCGAACTGGTAGAATGTGTCTGAGAGGATGATCACCTGCGTGATCTTTCGCAGCTCGTCCAGGAACTCCCGTGCGCCTTCCATCGGCTCCATCTTCCCGATCACTTCCTGGATCTGGGTCAGCCCCAGGCCATGCTCTTTCAACAAAGCAATCCTGCGCTTCATCAGCTTGTCATAATCCGGCTCATCCCGCGTGGTCCGGGCAAATTCCGGGATGCCGGTCATCTTGGAAAATTCCACCCAGATCTCCGGCACCAGTACGCCTTCCATATCCAAACATATAATATTCATGATTGAAACACTCCTTTGT
>CADBTO010000325.1 GCA_902797565.1 uncultured Lachnospiraceae bacterium | reverse complement strand
TGGAAATCACGGTATGCCGTGTCCTGCAGTGCGAAGAGTCTGGTACGGATCTCTTCCAAAATTCCCGGTATCACTTCTTCTTTCACTTCTTCTTCACCCTAATCGACGCGCGGGGTGCACCCCGCTTTACCGGCCGCACCCCGTCACACCCATCGCATAGAAAAGCTCCCTGCGCCACACGCACGGCACAGGGAGCCTCACTGCTTCTTCTGTTTACTTCGCCAAAAGCATCATCACTTCATTGCTCCGCTTGATGAAGTCCATCATCCGCGCCGGAGCAAGGGGCGCGTTCGCGATCTCGGCCAGGTCATAAAGCTGCTTTGCAAACAGGTCCGTATGCTCGCCTTCCCCGTTGTCCAGGATGTACTTCACCAGCTCATGGTTTGCGTTGAGCACAAGCGTCTCATCTCCGCCACCGCCCAGCATCGAAGGATCCATGCCGCCCATATTGTACATCTTCATCATATCCACGAAGCGCCTGCTGCTCTCATCCTTGACGATCATCGCGGCAACCGTCGCATCCTTCAGCTTCTTGACTTCCAGCTTGAGGCTGTCATTCGAAAGCGCCTTCTTGAATGTCCCGGACAGCTTCTCGCCCAGGCCCTTCAGCTCTTCCTCATCCGCCTCTTCAGTCAGGCTGTCAGTGACATCTGCATCGATCCGCAGGAACTTGTAGTTCTCATTCCGACGCTCCAGCTGGGAAATGAAGGATGTGTCAATATTATGATCCAGGATGACCGCATTCATCCCCTGGTCCTTGAACATCTGGATGTACTGCCCCTGCTGCTGCCGGTCCGTAACGTAATACACGCTCTTGCGCTTGTCTTCCGGCTCTTTGTCCAGATCCACATCCTCCGGCGCGTCCGGATTCTCTGCATCGACAACTTCCGGCGCCCCCTCTTCTGCATCTTTCTCTTCTGCCTTCTTCTCCTCTTCCTTGACCAGAAGTTCCGGCAGGGTCGTATACTTGTCGTTGATATCCTTGAACAGGATATAATCATTGATCCTGTCACAGAACTTCTCGTCCTTCAGGCAGCCATACTTGATGAACGGGCTGATGTCATCCCAATACTTCTCGTAATCCTCCTTCTCGGTCTTGCACATGCCGGACAGCTTGTCTGCGACCTTCTTTGTGATGTAATCACTGATCTTCTTGACAAAACCATCATTCTGCAGTGCACTCCGGGACACATTCAGCGGCAGATCCGGACAGTCAATGACACCCTTGAGCAGCATCAGGAATTCCGGAATAACCTCTTTGATATTGTCCGCAATGAACACCTGGTTGTTGTAAAGCTTGATCGTCCCTTCGATGGAATCATATTCCGTATTGATCTTCGGGAAATACAGGATGCCCTTCAGGTTGAACGGATAATCCATATTCAGATGGATCCAGAACAACGGCTCCTTATAATCATTGAATACCTTGCGGTAGAACGCCTTGTACTCATCATCCGTGCAGTCCTTCGGCGTCTTTGCCCAAAGCGGGTTTGTGTCATTAAGCGCCACCGGGCGCTTCACGATCTTCAGCTTGTCCTCCGCCGGGGAAACCTCCACCGTCTCCTTCGTGCCGTCTTCCTTCTCCTTCTCCTCGGTCTTCGCTTCGCGGTGGATCTCCTCGACGACCTTGTCCGTATCCAGCTTGTCCTCCGGATTGATCTCCTCATATTCCTCCGGTGCCCCGTCCTTCTTCAGGAAGATCGGGATCGGCATGAAGGAGCAGTACTTCTCCAGCACTTCCCGTGCCCGGTATTCATTCGCATACGCCACGCAGTCCTCGTTCAGGAACAGCGTAATGGTTGTCCCGACACCGGCCTTCGTGCCGTCATTCATCGAAAACTCCGTGCCGCCATCACACTCCCAGTGTACCGCCGTCGCGCCGTCCTTATAGGAAAGCGTGTCGATATGGACCTCATCTGCCACCATGAATGCAGAATAGAACCCCAGTCCGAAATGCCCGATGATCTGGTCTTCGTTCGCCTTGTCCTTGTACTTGGACAGGAAGTCCGTCGCACCGGAGAACGCGATCTGATTGATATACTCTTCCACCTCGTCCGCGGTCATGCCCAGTCCGTTATCGGTGATCTCGATCGTCTTCTTCTCCGGAGAAACCAGCACCTCGATCTTCGGCTTATAATCATCCGGCAGGGAATACTCCCCCATCATATCCAGCTTCTTCAGCTTCGTGATCGCATCACTGCCGTTCGAGATCATCTCCCGATAAAAAATATCCTGGTCTGAATACAGCCATTTTTTAATGACTGGAAAAATATTCTCACTGGAAATCGAAAGACTGCCATGTTTTTCTGCCATTTTTCACACACTCCTTTTTATATTCATATACGAATTTCCTTCAAAACACATTGGGTATTCTAGCGCAAAAAAACACATTTGTCAAGAAAAAATTAGCACTCATCGAAAATGAGTGCTAATAACCTTCGATTATGCCAATCATTCACTGATTCGTCCTTTTTTCTGTACCAGGAATACAGGAACCTCATACGCGAGGTTTTCCAGAAAGAATCATTCCCCCCGGACCCAGACGCACATCTCGTTCTCTCCCCGGTTTGCCCATGTGAAATACGGAATGAACCGGAGTACCACAGCCTCCCTTTTGACCTGCCTGACAATGCCATATGGCAGGTTCCCGTCCAGATACACCGGCTCCCGGCGCTTTCCGGAGATCTCCAGCATCCGCACATCCATGCCGGCGACCGCGCCTTCCACCACGGCGGCATCCGCACCCAAATCCACGGAAAGCAGATGCAGGTCTTTCCCGTTGTCCTGCTCTTCCAGGCAATAGACCACAGGCCCCCGCCGGAGTGCCACTTTCCCGATATCCTCGCGAATCCGGGAATCCGCAGACAGGATCTGGACTTCCATCGGGAAGAGAAGCTGAACGCGCTCCCCTTCCTGCCAGTTCCGCGTGATATACAGGTATCCGTCTTTTTCCGCAGCCTCTACGGGCCTGCGCACACCGTCCGCTTCCAGGAACAGTTCATACGCCCCGCCCGCCCAGCCCGGAATCCGCAGTGCCAGCGTAAACGGCGCCGTGCAGCCAGATACCTGCACGGAAACCGCCCCATCCCATGGAAAACCGGACTGGATTTCCACTGCTGCCGTCTCCCCGTTCTCCATCTTCCTGGTCAGGGTGCTCCCGATATACAGGTGCACGAACAGCGTATCCTCCGTTTCCGTATACGCATAGCTTCCGATCGAACTCAAAAGCCGTGCCACGTTCGGCGGGCAGCAGGCGCAGCCGAACCACTTCTGCCGCACGCTCTTCACATGGGCCTTCCGCTCATCCTCGTGGCACGCCTGCGGCACTACCTCAAGCGGGTTCACATAGAAAAAGCTTTTCCCGTCCAGTGCCATGCCGCTCAGGACGGTATTATACAGTGCCAGTTCCATCGCGTCCGCGTATCTGGCATCCGGCTTCATTTCCAGCATCCGCCTCGCAAAGAACATCAGGCCGATCGACGCGCAGGTTTCCGCATATGCCGTGTCATTCGGCAAGTCATAGGAGAAGGAGAACGCCTCGCCCAGATGTGTCGCGCCAATCCCGCCTGTCACATACATCTTTTCAGAAACCATCTGATTCCATAACCGCTCGCATGCTTCCCAAAGCGTATCATCCTGGTATTCCCGTGCCATGTCGGCAACACCGCTGTACCAGTACACTGCACGGACTGCATGCCCCGCCACCTCGTTCTGCTCCCGGATCGGCGCATAGGACTGGTGGTAATATTCGTTCGTCGCATTCGGATGCTGCTCGTTTGTTTCAAAATAATACGGCTGCTTCCCCCGTTCTTCCACAAAGAACTTCCCCAGCTTCAAATACCGGTCCTCACCGGTCGCCTGATAAAGACGGACCAATGCCATCTCCGCGATCTCATGGCCGGGATAACCCTGAAGCTTCCCGTCCTCCGGCCC
>CADBTO010000324.1 GCA_902797565.1 uncultured Lachnospiraceae bacterium | reverse complement strand
TTTCTGTCCCCCCCCCGCGCTTTTCTGAAATACAGTCTTAGTATACTGTCACACGTTCCAGAACATCCAGCGCATCCGCGAGGCTGGCTTTTCCGGGTTTTTCATAGGACTGGGTCTGCAGGTTTGTTACCATTACCATAGACACCAGGATCGTTTTCGGAGTGACTGCGAAATAGGCGCTGACAGGAAGATCTGCCTTGCCCTGCGCAGATTGCATAGCAAATGTCACGTCAAGCTGCATGATGGGGCCGTATACATCACTGTCCACCAGTGTCTGGTCCGTTTCTTTGATCTCAAGTCCGGCATCGGCAAGCTGTTTCTTGTATGCATCCAGAGGCGAAGCTGCTGCCGCCGCTGCTGCCGTGCCTGCCGCTGCTGCGCCTGTTGCCGCTGCTGCCGTGCCTGCCGCTGCCGCTGCCGTTGCGGGATCCACGCCCGCCGTTGCTGCCGCTGACGCCAGTGCCGAAGGATCCATGCCCGCCGCTGCCGCTGCTGCAGTGGGATCTGCGCCCGCTTGTGCCGCGCCCGCCTGTGCGGCCGTCTGCTTCTGTACCCATAGCAGGAATTCCATCAGGTTCTTTGCACCGGTTGTATTGGCAATTTCAATGCAGTCGATGGCAGTGGTTTTGGTCTTGCCCATATTCATGCATATCAGGACAGATCCGGAAATCTTGCTCATATCAAGTCCCTCCGGCAGGGATGCTGTTGTACCGGACTGCGCCATCAGGCTTTCGTAATCCAGGTCGGAAAGGTTCATCGCGTAGCCGCTGTAGGCAGAAGGGAAGACGAAGTTTGCGCGTTTTGTTCCGGCGTCTTTGTAACCGGATTTCTTGTTCGGGTTCTTTACCGTAAGCGTCCATTCGTAAGTGGTGGTTCCTTTTTTTGCGGTGATGATGGTCTTGCCGGATGCGAGCGCTGTGACAACGCCTTTTTTTGACACAACGGCAACGGTGCTCTTGCTGGATTTGAATTTCGTAAGGCCGCTTTTCAGTGTGGACTTTTTCCCGACATTCAGGGATAATTTTTTCTTCACGGTTTTACCAGCGGCTTCGACCGCGATGCTCTGGGCAGGAAGCAGGGCGCTGCCTGCTCCGGAGATCGAAAGTGCCGCGAGTAATGCACCGGCGGCGGTGGTTTTCAAAATTTTTCTTAGACGAATCATAACATAAATCCTCCATGCATAAAATATAAAAAACTTTGCGCCATCCTCCGCCCGGCGAAGTCCGCGCATACCATCCCCATCAGTCAGTACGGGCTGGCCGCAATCTTCAGCCAGCCGGGTTTGAAGAGCAGCAGCGTGTCCGCGTCATATTGGTAATGCAGGCTGTTTCCGAACTTGTATCCGGACGCCACGCTGCCTTTGTTTCCAAATAAAAAGAGCTGGTCTGGCGCGCCAACAGTGTCCTCGTCGCAATTTGTCACATCCACGATATAACGTTTCCCGTCCGGCATTTTGACGATATTCCAGCCGTGTCCGCCATAGCCGCCGGGATACATCGTGCCGGTCACGAAGATGCAGGCAACCTTGCTGCTTTCAAAGCTGCTATTGTCGCAGAGGTATTTGAACGCTTTGGCATAGCCTTCGCAGACCACGTTCGTATCCGGATCCCCGTCGAAGATGCTCAGCATCTGGAAAGACTGCCCGATCCCGTAGGATTCGACGTTTACGTCTGCCGGATAGGCTGCAGCAACTTCATCATAACGCGTCCGCTTGCAGATTTCTTTCATATATGCGGTAAGTTTTGCAAGGTCGCTCTTTTTCGCGTATTTTTTGATGATCGCATCCGCCTTTTTCTTGCATTTTTTCGCGTGTTTCACGGCAGATTTTTTGAGTGTTGTTTCGGTTTTACCCTGCATCTGGCTGGTCACGCCGTAAACGACAGACATGCTGCTCATCCATGTTTTTTTGCCGTTGGATGACGTACCGTATTCATACTGTACGCCACTGGAGGTCCAATAGAGGTCATAGGGCAGGTCTGCTTTGAGTGCGACCATAATGGCACGCGTGTCCACGCGATCCGCGAGGATTTGCAGGTCTGCATAGACGTCCTTCGTGGTTTTGGTTGTTCCGAAACCGTCCAGGATTTTCTGGCTTTTGATTTCGATTCGCGTGCTGCTGCGCGAGCCATCCGCGATTTTCTGTAATTCTTCTTTCAGATAACGATAGATCCGCTTTTCCTGCGGGGTCAGTCCATATGTGCTTGTGACCGTGGTCTCTGCGGCTTCTGCAGAAACGGGATGCGAAAGATTTGTGCCGCCTGTATCTGTGCCCGGGGCTGAGAGCGCGAGCAGGAGACCGGCAAGCAGCCCGCCGGCGGATCTGACGAGTTTCTTCATTGATGTATTCCCTTCTATTCTCTGTCACATGAAAAAAAGAGAGGATTTTCAAAATCCTCTCTTTTCAAAGTTCTGAAGAGCGATAGACGGGGCTCGAACCCGCGGTCTCGACCTTGGCAAGGTCGCGCGTTACCAACTACGCCACTATCGCTTAAAAATCATCGCTGTCTTAAAAACATTTGCTTACAATTGATGCCTTGGAAGCTGTTACTCAACACATTTGTTTTGCTCTTGCTCCCTGCGACTCATTTAATATAATACAAGTGCTTTTCGAAGTCAAGCAAAAAATTGAAAAATATTGTTCTAAAATGGATACAAAGAAAAATGCCCCACCCGATGCCGAAATCAGGTCCAAACATGGTAAATGTTTCTAATTTATAGTTGCGTGGCTATTCGGATTATGTTAAAATTTCTGTACTTTTGTAGTGCTGGGATAATGTGGGATACCGGCGGAGATACGGTTTTTGACTTTATCCGACAATTCGATTAAAGGGATGCAGGATTATGACTGAGATAAATATTCGGAATCCTGGAATTGGGAATCGAACCACCCAATTTCTGACGGGTTTGCCCAACGCGGCGGGCTATCTGAAGATCGTGGAGGATCTGCGCAAGAAAAAAGTCTTGAATGAGTACAGCGCGTTCTGCTTCAATCTCAGGGGATTCGGAGACGTGAGCCGGATGTATGGGCAGAAGGAAGGGGATCGGATCATCAAGGAATACGCGATTGCTCTGGAAAACTTCCTGGAACCCGGCGAGTGGGCGGGGCATCTGGGAGAGGACAGCTTCACGGCGCTGGTGAAAAAGACGCATCGGGATTCCTTCATTGATTTTCTTGCAGGGGTCAGTGTCAATGTCCACGCGGGGGACAGGAAAGAACGTGTGAGGATAGACGCGGCTGCCGGAGTGTGGGACATTACTGGTACTGTGGAGGACTCCAGAGAAGTGATCCGGCGTCCGTCCATCGCGCTTTCGCATGCTAGGCATGTACTTCACCAGTCGGTTTCTTTTGTGACCGATGAGATGGTCAGTTCCCAGAGCCGGAGCAAAAATGTGCTGGTAGGGTTCCGGGATGCGCTCGAACACGAAGAGTTTTACGTCTATTACCAGCCGAAGGTGGATTCCCGCACAGGCTTGCTGGTGGGCGCGGAAGGGCTGGTTCGATGGAAGCATAACGGGGAGATCGTTTCGCCGGGGATTTTCATTCCGCCGCTGGAGCAGAGCGGGGAAATCCGCCTGCTGGATTATTTTGTATTGCAGAAGACCTGTACGGACATCCTGCGCTGGCAGGCACAGGGGCTGGAACCCGTGACGGTTTCCGTGAATTTCTCCCGGAAGGATCTGGAAGATCCGCAGCTTGCGGAGAATATCAACAACATTATCGAAGAATGCGGGGTGGACAAGCGGCTGATCGAGGTAGAAGTGACAGAGACCGTAGATACGGAGGAACACGGCAGCCTGACCGAGTTTATCCAGAAATTATACGATATGGGAATCCGGACGGCGATTGACGACTTCGGTTCGGGTTATTCCTCGCTTTCCACGCTGCGGGAATTTGCGGCGCACACGCTGAAGATCGACCGCTCGTTCATCAACACGGATGATTTTTCATGGAAGGATGAGGTGATCCTGACCGGCATCGTGAAGATTGCGGAGAAGCTGAGTATGAATGTCCTGATTGAAGGTGTGGAGCGGGAGGATCAGCTGGTGTTTGCGAATAACGCAGGCTGCTATGTGATCCAGGGCTTCTATTATGACCGCCCCCTGCCCGTTGAGGATTTTGAAAAACGGCTGGCAAACAAGCAATATGGGAAGTGAAGCGGCGAGGGACAGACAGCTGAGTATGTAATGAAAAAAATGAAAAGTATGACGAGATTTGAAATGATGACCCAGACGCCGGTTCCGCAGCTGATCGGAAAACTGGCAGTGCCCACCATCATTAGTATGCTAGTGACGGGAATCTATAATACGGCAGACACTTTTTTTGTGGCAAAGATATCCACGGAGGCGACGGCAGCTGTGGGGCTTGTTTTTTCCGTGATGGCGATCATCCAGGCGCTTGGATTTTTCTGCGGGCACGGGTCTGGAAACTGTCTGTCCCGTTTTCTGGGAGCCGGACGGAAGGATGACGCGGTCTGGATTGCGTCTTCCGGGTTCTGTTTCGCGTTATTGATCGGGCTTTTTCTTGCTATCGTGGGACAGTTCGTGATTGACCCGCTGGCCTATCTCATTGGTGCATCTGAGGCAACGATATCGGATGTACGGATCTATATGCGAATTATCCTGATCGGTGCGCCGTTTATGATCGGGCAGTTTGTCATCAACAACCAGCTGCGGTTCCAGGGTTCTGCGATGGTGGCAATGATCGGGCTGATGTGCGGCGCGGTGATGAATATGGTGCTGGATCCGCTGCTGATTTTTGGCTTCCATATGGGCGTGGCTGGCGCAGCGGTCGCGACGGTGAGCGGACAGATCATCAGTTTCTTCGTCCTGCTGGTCGGGAGCATGCGCGGGGAGAATCTGCGTTTTACGCCATCCAGGATCCGGTTCAATGGCCAGTTCTTTTTTGAGATTATCAATGGCGGCATTCCGTCATTATTCCGGCAGAGCCTGGCGGCGGTTTCTACGATGCTGCTCAATACTGCAGCGGGACACTATGGCGGCGATGCAGCAATCGCCGGGATGTCGATTGCAACGCGGACGCTGATGCTCCTGATTTCCGCATTGATCGGGTTTGGGCAGGGATATCAGCCTGTCTGCTCCTTCAACTACGGTGCGGGAAAATGCGACCGGGTACGGGAGGGATACTTCTTCTGCGTGAAGGTTTCCACGGTATTTTTGATCGGGATAGCGGCGGTCTGCTTTATTTTTGCAGAAGCCGTGGTGGGCGCGTTCCGCAGTGATCCGGCGGTGGTTGCGGTCGGGAAGACGGCGCTCCGCTGTCAGACGATGGTACTGCCCCTGTCCGGGACGATTGTCATCACCAATATGATGCTCCAGTCGATCGGGAAAGGTGTTCAGGCTTCGATTACGGCGGCGGCGCGAAATGGCATTTTCTTCATTCCGCTGATCCTGATCCTGCCAAGGCTGTTTGGGCTGTTTGGCGTGGAGATTACGCAGAGCGTGGCGGATTTATTGTCTATGGCACTGGCTGTCCCGTTTGCGGTGGTGGAACTGAGAAAAATGAAGGAAGAGGCGTAATGCCTGGTTTTTTTGGGAGGATGAATTGAAATGGCAAGCGAAAAAGGATATGAGATCAAAGAAGGGGTTTTTGTGACGGACGAGGTGGTCGCGATCGTGGCGGGATTGTCTGCCGCGGAAGTAGACGGGGTGATCTCACTCAGCGGCGGCCTGGACGGGCATAATATCAGCAAGGCGGGGATGAGCCGTCTGTCCAAAGGGATCAAGATTATCCGGCTGGAAGATGAGAAAAAAGAAAAGAAAAACAGCGTCAGCGTGCGGCTTGCCCTC
>CADBTO010000323.1 GCA_902797565.1 uncultured Lachnospiraceae bacterium | reverse complement strand
GAAACCTGCTTCTGGGCATCTGTTCCGATAAACCACTGCCCGACCCCCTTCTTCTTTGCCAGAAACGTAGGAATCTGGTACGCCTCCTCCCCTAGTACTGTGTAGATGCTGCGGGGTTCCCCCATCCGCTCCGTAAAGAAACTGAGGACGGTATAAGCATTCGTTATCTCAATGCCATAGTACGCACCTTCAAAATCCCGGTTAATCATTTTCATGCCAGCTTTTCCCTCGTTACACTAAAACGAACAGGCTCTGCGCTGCCTCGCAGGCGGCCTGATATCCCTTCATATCCTCCCGTAATTCCTTTTCATTCCCATATACCAGATCTGCAGCAATCCGATTCAAAACGAAAAACCTGCCACCAACTCCGCTGTCCATAACATCCACAAAGGACAGATTCCCTTCTTCCAAAAGACGCCCCTCCTGGGCATCCTTCACCTGGTAACGGATGGTTTCACCATAGAACAGGACAAACTGCCGGACATAGATACCGTCATACATCTCGATCAGCTCCCGCTCTTCCCAGTGCCCTCCATCCTTCCTGTACCGGATCATCAGGCTCTGTCCGCCTTCCCCGATATACTGGGCAAACATCTTGTCATAGAGATGGTATTTGATCACCAGCCGGTTATCAAACGAGCGGAAAAAGCCAAGGTACTCATTCTTCAGCACGCATTCCCCCAAAAGCTTCTCCAGAAGGTCATACTGGGGCAAAGGCAGCTCCTCCTCTTTCGAAAAACGCTTCATCAGCGCAAACCGGCAGCTGTCGTTCCATTCATATCCCCGCCGGTAAAGCTGGTAGATATATTCAAACACTGCCTCCGGCACCTTCTTCCCGCCCATCAGATAAATATGCGCAAAATAGGAAGAAAAGTCGTCGCACAGCGTCTCGTCCCTGCCCCGCCGTTTCATATAGGCAGTAAAAATATCTGACAGGTTCACGTCATAAGCCGTGGTATAGAGCACCGCAGACAGGATCCGCTCTTCCAGCTTTTCTGCCTCTGCACGTTCTTCAAGCGCTTCCCCGTCTTTTCCTTCTTTTCCTTCCAGGAAGCACTTCCATAGTTTAATAATACTGCGGGTGGGCCCGGCGTAATACCGGATCAGGTAATTCAGAGTTTCCTCCGTGCAGCAGTCCTTTTCCAGCAGTTCTCCGCACAGGGTCAGTAAAAAACCATCCCGCTGCTCGGTGCCTTCCACATTGCCTCCGGACAGCGCCGGATCCGAAATAATCCGTGACACAAGCTGCAGCTTCAGGTGATCCGGCACAGCCTCGCCAAATCGGGAGCGCATCAGTTCATATGCCCTGCCATACTCCTCACGCATGATTCGCTGCGCAATAATCGTACAAACCGTCTCTGAAGAAAGCCCACGGTCATCCGAAAATGAAAGCAGGCCATCCGCCACCAGATCCCCCTTTCCAAAACGATCCAGGACTTCACTTAAAAGCGGATACATTTTTTTTCGATAACTCTCACTAATCGAGGTATCCACCAGAAATTCTACAATACTCTGTACTTCGGACATAGAAAAATCCGTCCGTGATTTCTTCTTTGCCAGTGCATCCAGAAAATAGCCCATCTTCCGGGTTGCCTTCCCGGAAAGTTCTTCCTTAAGCCTCTCTCCGGCCAGAAGGGGCGAGATCATAAACGCTTCTTTTTCTGCAATCCGCCCGGATTCCTTCGTTTCCGCAAATACCCTGGACATAGCAGAAACAGGTGCGATCGCAATTCCGTTTTTTACTGGAACCAGATAAGGCAGGTCCTTGGTCTCGTCATATACCAGGATGTGTAATACATCCACAGGACTGCATACTACCTTTTTCATAAAAAACAGACTGCCAAAGGCATTCGCAACATCCGTATCAATGATTCCCTCACCAAGCATATCCTGATAGATCACAGACAGATCGTCATCCATCTTCCCCTGCCGCATCATGGAAAGCCCATAACCCTCCATCTGCTTCCGGTATGCCTCATAGACCGCAGGACTCTTCTGTTTATAGGAAATGATATTTGCATATAAAAACGCTTTTCGATCCGCCGGGAGGCGGTTCTCAAAGCTGAAATACATGGTCAGGATCTTCGGCAGTTCATCCATATAGCCTGCCGGCAGGCTGTACAGGTATGCCTCATACAGGCCCGCCAGCTTCAGCTCTTTTTCAATCGCCAGACTGTACCATTTCAGGTACTCCGGACTCTGCTTCCGGTTCTTCAGAAGGTAGGACACCAGTCCTTCGAGCAGTCCCTCGTCTTCATATTTATCATAAACATATTCATATAAATGGAATACCTTGTGTGAGAATGCCTTCTCCTGGGGCAGGAGCGCAAGCAGCTGCGCCGCAATCCCCCGGGTCATCCGGTTCCTCCGCCTGGCGAAATACAGG
>CADBTO010000322.1 GCA_902797565.1 uncultured Lachnospiraceae bacterium | reverse complement strand
GCAGCAGACAAATATGTCCGGTTCGAACCAGTTTTTCCCGTCATCAAAAAGATAAACCCCCATTGGGGCATAATACACTTCACATTTTCCACCGTTCTTTTCGATATAATCTCTGATTTTCCAGTACAGAAACCCGGATATCCTCTGGTGCGTCCGTGTTGGCGTCGCCATCAGGTAAAGCCTGCCATTGATCAGCTCCACCCGCACGTCCTCCGGCAGCGCCTCGATATCCGCCACCGTATACCCCGCGTCTCCCCGGTCCCCCAGAGCCTTCACCGCTTCCATCCTTGTATCAGACGATATTTGTATATCCATTGTCTCCCTCCCGAAATGCCTCCAGCATCTGTTTGCGGTAACTCGCATCCGCCGCAACCTTTGCCACGTCCTCGCCACGCCCTTAGCTTTTCCAAACTTACTACTCCCCCTGTATCTTACCACACCTGTCAAACACGTGCAAGGCAAAAATGCCAGCCAGGCAAGGTTCCCCCCTGCCTGGCTGGCATTCTCGTTTTTTATCAGTTTGCTGCGCACTGCCGCGCCTCATCTCACACTGCCGCAAACGCATCCTCCAGTGCCCCGATCAGGTCGTCCACATGCTCTGTACCGATGGACAGGCGGATCGTATTCGGCTTGATGCCCTGCTCCAGAAGTTCCGCTTCAGTCAGCTGGGAGTGCGTCGTGGACGCCGGATGGATGACCAGCGACTTGACATCCGCCACATTTGCCAGCAACGAAAAGATATCGAGATGGTCGATAAACTTCCTGGCTTCTTCTTCGCCGCCTTTGACCTCGAATGTAAAAATCGAGCCGCCGCCATTCGGGAAATACTTCTTGTATATCTCGTGGCTGGGTTCGCTCTCCAGGGATGGATGGTGCACCGCCTCCACCTTCGGATGCTTCGACAGGAAGTCTACGATCTTGAGCGCATTCTCCACATGCCGTTCCACACGCAGGGACAGGGTCTCCAGCCCTTGCAGGAAAAGGAACGCGTGGAAGGGAGAGAGCGTTGCGCCGGTGTCCCGCAGCAGGATCGCACGGATATAGGTGACAAATGCCACCGGCCCCACTGCATCAGAAAAGCTGATCCCGTGATAGGACGGGTTCGGCTCGGAAATCCACGGGTACTTCCCGGACGCCTTCCAGTCGAAGCTGCCGCCATCAATGATGACGCCGCCGATCGCTGTGCCGTGCCCGCCAATGAACTTCGTTGCGCTGTGGATCACAATATCCGCGCCGTGTTCCAGCGGCCGGATCAGGAACGGTGTTGCAAACGTACTGTCGATAACCAGCGGAATGCCATGGTCATGCGCGACCTTTGCCACCGCTTCGATATCAATGACATTGGAATTCGGATTCCCCAGCGTTTCGATGAAAATTGCCTTGGTCTTTTCATCAATCGCTGCCTCGAAAGCACCATCCGCATAGGGATCTACAAACTTCGTCGTAATGCCGTAGCGGGGAAGCGTATGCTCCAGCAGGTTGTATGTCCCGCCATAGATCGTCTTCGATGCCACAATGTTTTCGCCCTGTCCCGCAAGCGCTTCGATCGTGTATGTGATCGCTGCCGCACCGGATGCCGTTGCCAGTGCTGCCGCGCCGCCTTCCAGTGCTGCGATGCGCTGTTCAAAGACATCCTGTGTTGTATTCGTCAGCCGTCCATAAATGTTGCCCGCATCCCGCAGGCCAAAACGGTCTGCTGCATGCTGGGAATCCCGGAACACATAGGATGTTGTTGCATAAATCGGCACCGCCCGTGCATCCGTTGCCGAATCCGCCTGCTCCTGTCCCACGTGCAGCTGCAATGTTTCAAATCTGTATTTTTTCTTCTCTGACATAATTCTTATCCTCCCAAATGAAAATCCGATGCCCCGGCGCGATTCCTGCGTCAAGATTCCTCGTTGACTGATGTTGTAGTTGTATTTTCTGGGGATAAGATACCACGCCATGCTGCAAGTGTCAAATTCCGCTTTTTAAGAATCAGTTATCAATTTATTTGATAACAGGTTTCTGTGAAAAGACATATACCCCGGTCAGCAGTTTTTCTGCCTGCACTCCTGTCTTGTATCCTTCCGGCATCCGGGTTACAGGCAGGTACCTTGCTCCCACATAATATTCCTCTTTATGTGGGAAAAAACGTATCCTGGGATTCAATTCACAATAATTCCCGCTCTCATCCGTTTTGTATGAAACATACTCAACATTGATCTTTCGGAACAACGTGAAACTCAAAACCATATCAAATTGGAAATTCCGTTCTGTAACGACAACCGGCATATCACGAAATACCACCGTGTTTCCACATACATCCCCAAACATGAACCTTGGGATCCTGTATACTGGCGCTATCTCTCCATCACCCCCAAAACCAGCCAGAACCGCTTTCGCATTTTCATCCACATAATCCGGAAAGGTTTTGGCAAACGTTCGATATCCACGAAGCCATGTTGGCAGCGCTGCCCCCGTGTCAAGCAATGTGGGAATATAATACGATGGTACCCGATTCTCAATAAGCAGCACGTCACGTACTTGCATATTTGCCTCATCAGATGGCAAGATTTCGAACTCTATCATCCAAAAAAATCCCTCCCATGAACGGAATCAGCGGAGCCGAAGTCCTTCGGCACCCGAAGCGGATCCCGCTATCCAGATATTTCTCCAGACAGCCGGTCCGCTCCTTGTCATCACAAATCTCCAGCAATCTGCAGTTCTGCAGAACACCATCTTCTTCTTCATAATCTGTTATAAACGCATACTTGTCCGGATACGCCTGCACGATTTCCTTCCATGGATAAACCTTCCCCATCTCCAGCATCGCTCATCCCGCCCCTTTCACCAAACCTTAATACTGGTACTTCCCAATCTGCTCATTCAGCTGCGCCGTGTGCTCCACATTCTTCTCCGAGCCATCCCGCAGCTTCTCCATACTGTTCGAAATATCCGCAGACGAATCCGAAAGATCGCTGACCCGCTGTGCGCTGTCGCCCATACTTGTGCTGATCTCCTGAATGCTGCTGTTGACCTCTTCCACCACGCGGCTGATCTGGGTGCTGCCGTCCCGCAGACCGCTCATGCTCTGCTGGATCGTCCCCATCGTATCGCCATACTGCTGGCCGATGTTCACGAATGCGTCGTAATCCGGGACAACCTCGCGGGTCATAAACTCGCTCATCGAGGAACTCTGGTCCGCCAGAAGCGAAACGGACTCCATCGCCTGGCGCGTGATCTCGTTGATCTCCCGGACAGAGACGGCGATCGTGCTGCTGAGGTTTTCCACATCGCCTGCCACGACTGCAAAGCCGCGCCCCTGCTCCCCGGCACGCGCCGCCTCGATCTGCGCGTTCAGGCTCAGGATCTTCGTCTTCGACGCAATGGCATTGATCTCCGCCGCAATATCCTGCACGCGCTCAATGACCTTCGCGCCCTCTGTGGCTTCCTGCACCCTGTGCTGGATCTCGCTAATCTCCCGGATCGCCTTGTCCCGGTGCTCCCGCGCCATCTTCGCAGATTCTTCCGCATCCCGGTTCGCATATGCTGTCTGCTGCTCCACCTGTTCAACATGTTTCGCGAAATCCTGGATCTGCTCCGCTGTCCGCTCCAGGAATCCGCTTGCCGTCTCGCTGGAATGGCGGACATCCTGCATGTTATCCCGGATGCTTGAAATGCCATCGTTCATCTCGCTGATGCTGCGGACATTTCCTTCAAGCGTATATTGCAGGTTCACGCCTTCATTCACCACGTTTTCCGAAGTATGCGCCACCTGCTGGATCAGTGCCCGGATCTGCCCCATCAGGGTATTGATCCGGACGCCGATCAGTTCAAATTCATCACCGCTCCGCAGCGTAATCTCCTTCGTCAGATCCCCGGAACCATCTGTCAGATCCAGAAGCTTCTGATCCAATATCTCGAATTTTCTGTGGAGCAGCCGGCTGACAATGTACAGGCACACCACGCCACACGCAAGGATCGCTGCGCAGACACCGATAATGTCCATCCCCGCCTGGCGAACTTTCTTGTCCACCCAGGACATGCTGATATCAATCGAAACCACACCCACGATCTTCGAACCGCCGCCTCCCCGGATCGGGGCACAGGCACTCAAGTGCGTCCCCCACTGGTCTTTGTATGGCTTCGCGTTCGCCGCAGGCGTCCCGCTCATTGCTGTCAGGAACGCATCTCCTGCATCGCTTCCGAAAGAAACATCCACCACCTCACTCACCGATGGATCCGTATCCACCACATAAACCACCTGTCCATCCGGGTTCTGCCGCGTTGCGTAGATGTACTCTATTTCACTATTATCCCGATACACAGCCAGTTCGTCAAAGATCCCTTTATATTCCGGCGTATCCTCATCCCCCGCCTTCAGCTTCTCGAACGCATCCCCGTCCACCTCTGCCGCGGCTGTCTTCGCCAGATTGACCGTGCTCTGCTTAATCTGCTGGATCAGCAGCGAACGGATCCGCGCGAACATGATGCCGCCAAGCACCGCATTCGCCAGCAGCAGCATGCCTGTCAGCATAAAAAATAATTTTGTCGAAACTCCAATTTTCCGAACTTTCATAACTCCATCCCCTTACTCTGTACTTCCAAACAGAAAAAACGAGTCCTTTTATACCAATTGTATTATATATTGTTTTCTCCACTGATTCAACGGATTTTTCTATGGATTTTCCATTCCACATATGTTAGAATATTGTATTATATCGAATTTAGCTCCAATTCAGAAACCACGAAATAATACATGGGAGTCTTTTATGGAGAATCAGAATCAACAAGGGGAGCGTTCTGCGCTGGGCGCATGCATGTCCGTGGAGGATGAACACGGGAACCAGCACATCGCCGTATACGGGAACTACTGCATTGCCTGCGGAATCTCCTGCGGATCAAGGCAAAAGCCAAGAATGAAAGGGCTTAACGAATGAAAGTTTGCTTACTCAATGATTCCTTTCCGCCCGTGATTGACGGCGTGGTAAATGTCATGATGAACTACGCGGATTACCTCATGCGGGATTTTTCCTCGGAGATCATCGTGGGGACACCCGCCTATCCCGGAGCGGACTATGAAAAATATCCCTATAAAGTCGTACCGTACCAAAGTTTTGATACAGCCGCAATCACGAACGGCTACCGTACCGGGAACCCATTTGAAGGGAAATCCGTTGCGAAACTCTTTGACTTCGCGCCGGATATCATTCATTCCCACTGCCCTGCCTCCGCAACCGTCATCGCGCGGCTCCTGCGGGATGAAACAGACGCGCCGATCGTCTTTACCTACCACACGAAGTACGATATCGACATCGAACGCGCTGTGAAGCTGAAACCGATCGCCCAGGAGGGCATCCGGAGCATGGTGAGCAACATCGAGGCCTGCGACGACATCTGGGTTGTCAGCCAGGGTGCCGGGAAAAGCCTGAAGAAGCTTGGCTTCCAGGGCGATTACCTCGTCATGAGTAATGGCGTGGACTTCGAGAAAGGGCGGGTTCCGGACGCAGACGTGGAAAAAGCAACGGCCGGCTATGACCTTCCGCCCGGCGTCCCCCTGTTCCTCTATGTGGGACGAATGATGAATTATAAAGGCCTGCCCCTGCTTCTGGACGCGCTGAAGCAGCTTGCGGATACCGGTGCGGACTTCCGGATGGTATTCGTCGGGAAGGGGCCGGACCAGGAAAGCCTTGTGTCCAAGGCAAAGGAACTGGGGCTGATGGGACGGCCGGACGCGCCGGACAAGTGCTTTTTCACCGGCCCGATCTATGACCGCGATGCCCTGCGTGCATGGAACACGCGGGCAGACCTGTTCCTCTTCCCCTCCACCTTCGACACAAACGGGCTGGTGGTCCGGGAAGCAGCCGCCTGCGGCCTCGCCAGTGTATTAGTACGGGGCAGTTGTGCTGCAGAAGGCATAACAGACGGCAGGAACGGCTTCCTGATCGACGAAAACGCAGACAGCTGCGCCGCGCTCCTGTCAAAAGCCATTCGGGATCTTGGACACCTGCACGACGTTGGAACCTGCGCGATGGACGAAATCTATCTTTCATGGAAATCCTGTGTTGCGCGGGCATATGACCGCTACCAGTATGTCCTGGAAGCCAAGGCAAAAGGCACGCTGCCCCGGAAGAAGAAGCTTCCGGCGGACTACCTGATCTCCGCGACCGCGCGGGGCATTGCAGAACAGCAGAAACTGCGCCAGCTGGGCCAGGAACTCTTCTCAGACTTCCGCGAGACCGCAACCGGGATGCGGGAGAATTTCTGGGACAGCCTGCGCGAGGGCACGGCGCTGCTCCGCGAAAACAGGGAAAGCCTCCGTAAAAGCACGGAAAAGCTGTTCGAAAACCCCGCACTGTTCCCGCATACCGCGCTGGAAAACCTGGCACGCGAATGGCGCGTCTTTATGGAAGCGGAATGGGATGCCTATGACGAGCTGGAGGAGGTGCCCGAAGGATGAAACCTGTCTTTGATTACCGCCGGATGTCCTTCTACCAGATCTGGATCCGCAGCTTTGCAGACGGGAACGGAGACGGGATTGGGGATCTCTATGGCGTCTACGACAAGCTGGAATACATCCATTCGCTCGGCGTGGACGGCATCTGGTTTTCCCCGATCTATCCTTCGCCAAACGCGGATTATGGCTATGATATCTCGGATTATCGGAATATTCATCCGGATTACGGTACGCTGGAACAGTTCCGGAAAGTCCTGGACAGGGCACACCAGATGGGGCTAAAGGTCCTGCTGGATCTGGTCATCAACCATACTTCCGATGAGCATCCATGGTTTCTCGAAAGCTGCAAGGGCGGGAGCCCGGAAGAAAACCCGTACAGTGACTACTATATCTGGCGGGATCCGCTGTTCAAAGGTGAGGACAAGCTTCCGCCAAACAACTGGTACTCCCAGTTTGAAGGACTGGCATGGGAATACAACGAACAGCGCGGCCAGTATTATCTTCATGTATTTGCAAAAAAACAGCCGGATCTGAATATGGACAATCCCAGAGTTCGGGAGGAAGTCAAAGGCATTATGCGCTTCTGGCTGGAAATGGGCGTGGACGGATTCCGCGAAGACGTCATTACGTTTATCTCAAAGAATATGGCGCTTCCAAATGGCAATCCCTTCCTTCCTGCGATCAATGGCCTGCCGTTCTATAACAATGGGCCAAATCTTCTGGATTATCTTCAGGAGTTCCGGGATGTGGCGCAGGAATACGGGGCACTGCAGGTGGGGGAAGCACCGTTTACAACGACGGCAAGCGCCCTGCGTTATACCACGGGCAAACATAAAGTCCTGGATATGATGATTCAGTTCGACCATATGATGGCAGACTGTTTCCTGACCGAATACGTACACCACAGGTTCTCCCTGCGCAAACTGAAGCGTGCCTTCACCAAATGGCAGAACGCCCTCGGCAAAAAAGGCTGGAATGCCCTGTATCTTGAAAACCACGACCACCCGCGCGTCATCAGCCGTTATGGAAGCCATAAATTCTGGAAAGAATCCGGGAAGATGCTTGCGGCAGCATACCTGTTCCAGAAGGGGACTCCGTTCATCTATCAGGGCCAGGAACTGGGCATGACCAATATCCGACTGGACTCCATTGACCAATACGAAGATGTGGCTTCCAAACACGCTTACCACACGTTTTTCAAGAAAGAACCCGTTTCCAGACGGCTGCTGCGCATCTACGTATCCAGCCGGGATTCGGCGCGGACGCCGATGCAATGGAGCCGCGGCCCATACGCAGGGTTTTCCGGGGTTCGCCCCTGGTTTCATGTGAACCCGAACTACCTGCGGATCAACGCAGAATCGGAGGAAAAAGACCCGGACAGCATCCTGCACTTCTACCGGAAATGCCTGCAGCTGCGAAAAAACAGCGACGTCCTGCTTTGGGGGGATTATCATGAATATTTCCCAAAAAGCAAACAACTGTTCATGTATGGACGCAGGCTGGAAGGACGCGATGAACAGATCCTCGTCCTATGCTCGTTTTCCCGGAAAGCAATACCCTACCGGCTGCCAAAGGGATTGGACGAATCATCCGCAGAGCTGCTGCTCTGCAATTATCCGGAAAAGACGCCGCACCAGCGCGGAATGCTGCGCCCCTATGAAACGGTCCTTCTACGTTTTATCCAAAAAAGCTCTTGACATTTTATATTTGGCATTTTTCTTGTAAGATTGGAGAATCATCTATGGCACAAAGTGCGCAAACTCCGTCTCAGGAGGTTCGGGGCCTAAGGCCCTATCTTTCTCCCCTGGGTGCCTGGGCACTCGCCTTCGGCTGCAGCGTTGGCTGGGGGTCGTTTGTCATGCCGGGTTCCACCTTCCTCCCGCTTGCCGGTCCATGGGGGACGGCGATCGGTATGCTGGTCGGCGGGCTTGTCATGCTCTTGATCGGAACGAATTATTATTATATGATGAAAAAATACCCGGACTGCGGCGGAACCTTCGCCTTCGTCAAACAGGAGCTGGGATATGACCATGGCTTCCTGAGCGCATGGTTCCTCTCCCTCGTCTATCTGGCGATTGTCTGGGCAAACGCCACCGCGATCCCGCTGATCTGCCGGAACCTGTTCGGGAACCTGCTTTCCATCGGGCCGCATTATCAGGTGGCAGGCTTTGACGTCTATCTGGCCGAAGCGCTGGTTTCCGCTGGAGCCATCCTGTTTTCCGGACTGGTATGTCTGGCAGGCGGACGCCTCTCTTCTGTGATACAGAGCATCTTTGCGATCATCCTGATCGGCGGCGTGACGATCTGTGCAGCATCCATCTTTCTTGGAAACGGCGTATCCATTACGGAAATCCAGCCCAGATTTGCTTCAGACGGGAGCCACGCGCTCCAGATTTTCCGGATTGTCGCGCTCGCGCCCTGGGCCTATGCGGGATTTGAATCCATCTCCCATTCATCCGAGGAATTCCATTTCCCTGTCAAGCGCGCGATTGCGATTATGATCTCTGCTGTGGTAACGGCGGCTTTGGCATATTCACTACTGGCATTGATCGCCGTTTCCGCATTGCCGAAAGGCGCGGCGGACTGGAAAGATTATATCCTGCATCTGTCTGAATACAGCGGCGTCCAAAGCCTTCCCACTTTCCACAGCGTGTTCACCTATATGGGAAAGGCAGGATTCCTTCTACTGGGATTGACGACTGCAGGCGGCATCCTGACCGGCCTGATCGGAAATACGATTGCATCCAGCCGGCTGCTCTATGCTGCCGCGCGGGATGATATGCTTCCAAAGAAATTCGCGCAGCTGCGGCGCAACGGCGTACCACGGACGGCGATCCTCTTCGTGATGCTGATCTCGCTTCCCGTGCCATTTCTGGGACGGACCGCCATCAGCTGGATCGTGGATGTCAATACGATCGGCGCAACCATCGCCTATCTGTACACATCCGTAGTCGCTTACAAAGCAGCGCGCAGGGACGGAAACCGCATCGTGATGTACACGGGCATCCTGGGCGCCTTCATCTCCGGTATCTTCACGCTGTACTTCCTGATCCCGAACTTCTGGTCTGTGGAAGCACTGACGGCAGAATCCTATCTGATCTTAATCGGCTGGGGAATCCTGGGCTTCCTGTTCTTCTATAGCGTGTTCCAGAATGACAAACGCCATCGCTTCGGAAAATCCACCGTGGTCTGGATCGTGCTGCTGTTCCTCTTGTTCTTCCTTAGTATGCTCTGGTTCCGGGAATCTTCGAATACGAAGTCCGCGGAAGTGCTCAAGGAACTGAGTGCCTATCATGAAAATGAACTGGAAGAACACGGCTACAAGCCTGATGCGACGGAGAAAAAAGATACGGATTATTATCTGGACAAGATGGTTGCGAAATTCAACCACGAGATGCAGCAGAACAGCCTGATCCAGATGGCGATCATCTTCCTCGCGCTCTTCATTATGTTTAAGATTTACAGTTCCATGTACCAGCGGGCACAAATGCTGGCCGTGGAAAAGGCTGCCGCGGAGGAAAGCAACCGCGCAAAAAGCGCGTTTCTCTCCAATATGAGCCACGATATCCGGACTCCGATGAATGCGATTATCGGTTATACAGAAATTACGAAAGAAATCGAAGGGCTTCCGGAAGACGCGGCAGAATATCTTGGGAAAATCGAGGCTTCCAGCCGCCATCTGTTGGCGCTGATCAACGATGTACTGGATATGAGCCGCATCGAAAGCGGGAAGATGGAACTGGATCTGCAGCGGGCAAATCTGGCGCAGACCGTGGGAGAGATCAAAGACCTCTTCGCCACGCAGATGGAGATGAAGGGCATCGAGTATACGGTCGATACGGATGATGTTTCCGATCCCTATGTCCTCTGCGATGCAAACCGTCTGAACCGCGTGCTGCTGAACCTTGTCAGCAATGCATTCAAGTTCACGCCAGCCGACGGGAGCGTCCGCGTGGTTCTTACACAGGAAGGAAGTTCCACCGCCCCGGAGCTGGAAAACGGAACGTCCCCTGAAGTATTGGGAGGGCAGGACACAGAGTCTGCACACGAGGGGCAGGGCACAGAGCCTGCACAAGGCGGCCAGACAGCCGCTCCGGCACGAATTGGGCACTATGTCATCCGGGTCAAAGACAGCGGCATGGGCATGAGCCCGGAATTTGCCGCACGCGTGTTCGAAGCATACGAACGTGAAAAAACCGTCAGCAAGATCCAGGGCACGGGCCTTGGAATGGCGATTACGAAGAGTATCGTAGATCTGATGGGCGGAAAAATCACGGTAGAAACCGAGCAGGGCAAGGGCACAGAGTTCATCCTCCATCTGGATTTTGCCATCACAAAAGCACCGGCGAAGAAGAAACCGCAGGCTTCCAGTACATCACCGTCTGATTCGCCTGATTCGAAGCCGGCAGAGCTGGATTTCAGCCAGTTCAAACTGCTCCTTGTGGAAGACCAGGTGGTCAACCGGGAGATTGCCACGATGATCCTGAAGAAATCCGGCTTCCAGGTTGAAACGGCAGAGAATGGCAAGATTGCCGTAGAAAAAGTCCAGGCATCGCAGCCGGGAGATTTTGCAGCAGTCCTGATGGACATCCAGATGCCGGTTATGGACGGATACGCATCCTCCCAGGCAATCCGCGCACTGGAAGATCCTCAGCTGGCAAAGATTCCGATTATCGCAATGACCGCAAATGCCTTCGCAGAGGACGTCCAGAAAGCAAAAGCCGCAGGAATGGATGCGCACATTGCAAAACCCATTGAAATTGGGAAGATGATCGAAACATTGACAGAAATCCTATCCACATAATTTACTGTTCCAAAAGGGGGATACGTATGGATCCAGATACTTTAAGTCCCAAACAGCCAGTCCGGCGCAAATCAGCCGGCCGCATCCTGCTTCTCGCAGTCGCTGCTGCTGCTGCAATTTGTGCCGTGGTTATTTACGGAGGGAGCAAAATGCAGAAAGGATACCAGATGATCAGCCAGGAAGAGGCTGTAGAGATCATGAAAACGAATCCGGATGCACGGGTTGTGGATGTCCGGACAGAAAAAGAATACAAAGAAGGGCATATCCCGGATGCCACGCTCGCGCCGATCGAAGAGATCCGCAAAGGAAAGCTGGACGCCCTGCCAGACAAAGAGCAGCCGCTGCTCCTGTACTGCCGCACCGGCCGCCGCGCCGAAGACGCTGCGGCAATCCTCGTGAAAGAGGGATACACGGATGTTTCGGTATTCGGCGGGATACTGGAATGGAGCAGAGAAGTTGTGAAAGAATAAATCTAAAAAAACAGGAGGCAATGCCTCCTGTTTTTTATGTGTTTTTTACGGATTTTCTTCCGGTTCTGCTTCCGTGTCTTCTGCCAGTACCCAGTCGCCGTGGAAGTCGTCACCCTCATCGCTTCCCGCGAAATAGAACGGGAACGGATAGGCTTCGCCTTCTCCTGCGAAACGGACAGCTTCTGCCAGCGAACCAGATGCCTCTGCAAGCTCTGCGTATGTACGCGGCTGTGCATTGGTCTCCTGTTCCTCTGGTACAGTTACCTGTTCTGCCAGATATTGGTTCACGCCAGTAAAACACTGGTTTTTCGGACTCCCGCAGAATGCAAGGACATAACTCCCAACACCTTTGACACTTCCTGCGCTGTAGCAATCGGAAACTGTTCCCTTCCAGAAGTGCCCACAGAAACCACCGACACCATCTTTATCTTTATCCCTTCCAATGCCATACACCGATGCCGTTGAGAAACACTTCGTGATCTTCCACGCCCCTGCATTTTTCCCAATGAAGCCTCCTGCGGACCGTCCATTGCTATAGACATTGTATCCGCCGGATACCAGATGAATTTGCCCTTCCTCGCGCTTCAGCGGTGCTTCGTCCAGGAATTTGCCCTGCTCCGTCGTATGCCCACCGGCATAACAGTTTTCGATCAAAGCATCTGCATTCCCTTTCGCTGCATACCCAATAAAACCACCCGCTGCATCGTTTTCAGCATATACATACACGGAAGCAGACGAATTTTTAATCTGACCGGTCTTTGCACACAGCGCACCGGTAAACCCGCCTGCCGCGCCCTGCTGTCCCGCGCAGCTTGCATAGACATAGGCATCCGAACCATAGATGTGGACATCCGATGCGGTAAATCCGTCATCCTTGTCTTCCACCGTCCCGATGATCCCCCCAGCGCGCCGGTTCGTGGATTCAACCCGAATCTGCCCTGCAAGGACCATATTTTTGATCGAAAGCAATGTTGATATGTTGTTCGGACCATTCGCCGTATCGGTATCCGTCCCGCCGATCACGCCTCCGGCCGAGCCCTCGCCCTTGACCTCTATCCTGCACGGCATTTTGATACCGGATACCTTGACCGTTTTATCATTCAGAGTATTCCCTCCGCAAACGCGTCCCAGGATACCCCCTGCCAGCCCATT
>CADBTO010000321.1 GCA_902797565.1 uncultured Lachnospiraceae bacterium | reverse complement strand
GCCTTGCTGTTTTCCTTCGCGTCGGTCTCCATTTTCTTCGCGCGTTCCTGCATCCCGTCTGCATAATCAGAGAGCTTCTGGGATTCTTCGGAAAGCACAATAATATCTGTGTCTGCCTGTTCCACGTTCCCTTTGATATTTTCCACGGTAGCAGCAACCTCTTCCATCGAAGCGGAAAGGTTCTCCATGGTTGTGGAAATGTCTGCGGAACTTGCGTTGGTCACATCGACCTTCTGGGAAACGCGTTGTACGATTCCTGCAAGAGAAGTCGAACTGACGTTGATCTCGCCCATGATCGTGTGGAGCGTTTCGATGAAGACGTTGATCGAAGCGGAAAGGGTTGCAACCTCGTCCTTGCAGAAGCTTTGGACGCGCTTTGTCAGGTCGCCATGCCCTTCTTCCACAGACCGGATGATATCGCGGAGCTGTTTGTTGATATTGATCAGCCGCTTCACGCACCATGTCCAGGACACCCAGACGGTGAACGCGAATACCAGGACACCGATCCCGATGAATATGAAGATCAGGGTCCTTGAAAACTTATAGGTTTCTTCCTGGGCAACAACAGCTTTTTCAACCCCCGAGGACAGCGATTCGCTCATCTGGGTGAGTGATGTCGTGATGGCAGTGCCGCGTTCGCGCAGTTCCGTGTTTGCCAGTTCGCTTGCAGCGTCAATGTTTCCGCTGTTGCTGTTCTGAAGAATTTCATCCCATACTTCCATATAGGCTGAAAAGCTGGAACTGAATTGCTCTGCTGCCTGCCGCTGGGCATCGTCCTTGGTAACGCTCTGGTATGCGCCGACCGCCGATTCGACTGCCGAGCGAAGCTCTTTTCCTTCCGTGTCCAGATTCCCCATCAGTTCCGAGTTGTGGGAATTGCTTGCCACAATGTGCGCAAAAGCCACCCTTCGCAGAGACTGGTACGAACTCCGGATCTCTGACACGCTCTCGATCCCGGCGATGTAGTTCGTAGAAATGTCCGAACTCTCCTGCATAATACTACCCATGGAGATCTGGCCCATTACACCGACCAGAACCATCATAATTCCCAGAATCGATACCGGACCCAGGATTTTGATCCGGATGCTCAAATCTTTCAAAAATGTTGACACAATCTTTCCCCTCCTTTTTTGTGCAGTGCCACTCCCAAAAGCCCTATAGCGATTGCTACCACGCTAAAACTACTTATTATCCATTGTAAACGATTATGAAAACATGTCAAGTAAAAAAGCCAATTTACGGAGCCATTTGGACAATATGCCAGAAATAGGGAGATCAGCATATCTATTGTATTAGTGCAGTATAGATACTGGGCAAGAAAGACCTGCATGCAGCATCAAAGCAAAGGCTGTCCCGGTACCCCCTCTGCCGTCCCATCGGAACCTTCTGCTGCCTTGCGGACAATGATCCGGCATTGCCAGGTCTTTTTCTTATATTTCGCTTTGATGACGCAGATCCCCTCTTTTTTCGTTTTGACCAGCCCTTTTTTGCTGACGGTGGCAATGGATTTCTTGCTGCTGCTCCACTTTGCTTTGGAAGCAGAGACCCCGGGTATTTTCAGCTGGAGTCTGCTGCCTGCGGAAAGGACTTTTGATGTTGTTGCCTTCGGGTCTTTGGGAAAGGACAGTTTTTCTGTCTTTTGTGTTTCTGAGGATGCGGCGTCGTTTACCGTGACATCAAATGCGTATTCTGTGTAGGTCTTGCTGCTTGTAAACCGAAGGATGATTTTCGTGCTTCCTTTGCTTACGCCTTCTACGATGCAATAGGTCTTCCAGGTTCCAGGATCAATCCCGGAACTCTGAATCTGTGCAATGGCCGGATCCTGGGAATACCAGGATGGCTCTGCGTCAAATTCAATGGGAAAGCTGAAGGTTGCAGTTTTACCCAGATCGATGTCCATTTGGACGCCGGTTGCAAGTGCGGTTTCTGCCAGTGCTTCTGTCATAAGGGAGTGGGAAACAGGGTGCGGAAGCACGGATCCGCTTGCCATGATGCCGATCGAAAGTGTGAATGATAGTATGAGTGACGCGATACGCCGGGACATTGAGGGATGCGCAGTGTCCCGGATTGTTTTTTTACAGCTTCGTTTCATGTGTTTTCTCCTTTTTACAGTTCGATATTTCGATATTTTGAATAAACCGAAAAAACAAATCTGATACAAATAATACAACTATTTTTGATTATACCACTTTGGCTTGTCAGAAACATCAAAAACAGAAAAAAGCCTGCCCTCGAAAACTGCCATCGAAAACTGTCCTCGAAAATTTGCCATTGAAAGAAAACCATGATAAAATCGTTGGGAACGAACAGGAGGTTTATCTATGATCATTGAAAAATATGGCCAGCTGGATCTGGAACAGAAGTATCCGGAGGTACTTTCCACCCTGCGCGACGGGGATGTCTTCTTTGATATCGAGACCCTGGGGCTTTCTGCGAAGATCCATCCGATCTATCTTTTGGGGTGCGGCCGGTATCAGGCGGGCAAAGTGGAAATTACGCTCTTCTTTTCTCCAAATCGGGAATATGAAGCAGAACTGCTGGGAAAGTTTTTGGAATATATCCGTGGCACAAAGCGGCTGATCACATTCAATGGAGATCGTTTCGACCTGCCCTTTGTTCTGGAACGCGGAAAGAAAGCCGGATTGGATCTAAGCTTCCTGATGGAACTGGAGTCTCTGGATATCCTGAAGCGCGTGCGGAAATTGAAGAAGCTTCTGGGGCTTGAAAGGTGCAATCAGACGGCTGTAGAAGCATTTTTGGGGATAAACCGTGTGGATGAATATGATGGCGGGAAGCTGATCGAAGTCTACAAGGCCTATGAAGCCGGTCCGACCGCAGAGGCGGAATATGCCCTTTTACAGCATAACCTGGAGGATGTACGGGGAATGGCAGGGCTATTGGAAATCCTTGCCTATGAGAAAATCCGGGAGATCCATATAGAAATTTTGGATGGCAGCCCAAAGATCGAGGGCGATACCTTGCATATCTGTGGACAGACAAATCTTTCACTGCCCCGGAAGATCACCCTCCATCTGGAGGAAGGCCATTTCTGTCTGGACGGCAGCCGTGTTTCCGCAGTCTTTTTTTTGGAAGAAGGAAAGCTGCGATACTACTACCCGGATCCCAGGGAGTACCGTTACCACATCGAAGAAGAAATCCTGCTTCCCAAGGCGCTTGCAAGGAGCATTCCCAAAGAGAAGCTCCGGAAGGTGGAGAAGGAAGAATGCTATACGCTGGTTGCTCCGGAGCAGATCGGGGCAGGAAAACTCGCATCTTATATGGAAGGAATTTTGCAGGCGGCCGGGTAATCCGCCTGCGTTTGCTGCGCCCGGCTTTGCCGGGAACTTTCTCTGCGCACCCCGTTGCAATCGAGTAGCTACTCGCCGCGCGGGGTGCGCCCGGCTCTGCCGGGAACTTTCTCTGCGCACCCCGTCGCATAAAAAAGAAAGGGCAGCCGAAGCTGCCCCAGAATCATATCAATTTTATATCCGTGTATGCCATTCTCAAAGCTGGTTACGGTTTCTTGTAGAAGAAACTGCTCTCCCGCTGGTAGCCGATCTCCTTGTATTCCATGACCTGCTCCGTACTGCCGATGAACAACAGCCCACCCGGAACCAGGGTCTGGTAAAATTTCTTGTAGACCTCTGTCTTCGCTTCTTCTGTGAAGTAGATGACCACATTCCGGCACACAATCATATGGTATCCCGTGGGATAGCGGTCACGCAGAAGGTTTCCTTCACGGAACTCGACGCGGTTTTTGATCTGGTCAGAGATCTGGTAGGACGCACCGACTTTTGTGAAATATTTGGTCTTGAATTCCTGCGGCACGTTTGCGATGCTCTTTGCAGAGTACAGCCCCACCTTTGCTTTTGCCATGACCTGCTTGTCAATATCTGTGGCATAGATCTTGATGTCGTTTAATGCGACATGCTTTGAGAGCGCCATCACGAGGGAATAGGGTTCATCCCCGGTGGAACAGGCGGCACTCCAGATCTTCAGCTTCTTTCCGAACTTTCCGACCAGATAGGGGATGTATTTCTCATCCATCAGCTTCCACTGATCCGGATTGCGGTAAAATTCAGAAACATTGATCGTCAGGAAGTTGACAAATTCTTCAAACGCAGATTTGTCATCCTTCAGCAGCTTCACATAATCCGCATAGGACTTGATGCTGTGTTTGGAAACCAGCGAATCGATCCGGCGGCGCATTTGCTTTTCTTTGTAAGCAGACAGGTCTATCTTCGTCAAGCGGAGTACGTCCGCCTTGAATCCCTCATAATTATCCATAGAGATGAAATCCCCCATTGCATTTTACGGATAGCCGTTATGACTTAGTCATTGGAATTGTCTGCCAGCACCTTCATAGAAAGGGAAATCTTCTTATCTGCCTCGCGGAACTCCACGATCCTTGCGCGGATTTCCTCACCAACAGAAAGTACATCTGAAGGCTTTTCTACGTGATCCCTGGAAATCTGGGATACATGCAGCAGTGCGTCTACACCGGGAGCCAATTCTACGAATGCGCCGAAGTCTGTCATCCGTGCAATCCGTCCGGTTACTTCTGTACCGACTTTGAAGCGCTCAGAAGCATCTTTCCACGGATTTTCATCCTCGAACTTCATAGAAAGCGCAATCTTCTTATCATGGATGTTCTTAATGAACACGCGTGCCTTGTCGCCGTTCTTGAACAGCTTGCTCGGATTGTCCACGCGGCCCCAGGACATCTCAGAAATATGAAGCAGGCCGTCGATGCCGCCAAGATCGATAAATGCACCAAAATTCGTCACGTTCTTGACAACGCCCTCGATCACATCGCCTTCCTTGATCCGTGCGAGCAGCTCTTCCTGCTCTTTCTTCTTCTTCTCTACCAGAAGCTGCTT
>CADBTO010000320.1 GCA_902797565.1 uncultured Lachnospiraceae bacterium | reverse complement strand
AGATGCCTCCGGGGGTTCTTTTTTTATAACATGGAACACACAGCCGCTTAGTCTTTTGCGGGAACGGTGGTTACCGTCGCAGTTTCGATATCATCATCATCAACCGTATGCGTGACGACGACGACTGTGTCATCAAACGGGTTGTGTGTGCCGGTATTTCCGCTGCTGGAAGAATCATCGCTGCCGCTGTCTTTTTTCTCTTCTTCCGGAAGATCCACGGTGATGCTGCAGCTGTAACGCTGGCCTTTATAGGTGCAGGTCAGGGTGGCTTTCCCGTTTTTGACTGGTTTCACAACGCAGTCATTTCCATGATAATCCAGAGAAACGCATTTGGTGTCTCCGCTCAGATGCCAGCTGGTCTCGGAAATCGGGACTTCGATGGGATTGTTGAAATCTCCGCCCACGATTTTGTACAGGCCAACGCCGGTGGAAGTGCTTTTGCTGGTGAATGTCAGGGAACTGTGGCTGATTTTGATCTGTTCCGTTTCTTCCTCCTGGCCTTCGCCAACGATTACCTTGCAGGTAAAGACCCGGTCCGGCAAGCCTTCTTTGGACATCGTGGCGGTAATCGTCGCGGTGCCGTCTGCTTTTCCAGAGACGAAGCAGCTGGAAATGGAGTAGCTCTGGTTTTCATGGGAAATCGCTGCCACGCTGGCTTTGGAACTTGTCCACGCCGGCCTGGGATCCAGCTTGTTCCAGTTGTACAGGCGCAGGATTTCAGGTTCGGTGCTTTCGGATTCAAATTTGAGCTCTTTCTCATTCAGATAGAGGTTTTCTTTGACCGTGACCACGCAGGTGAAATCCGTTCCCTGCGCCTGGTCGTCTGCGCCATAGGTGGTATAGGTCGCCGTGATCTTCGTTTCGCCTGGCCAGAGCGCGGTCACATAGCCTTTTTCGTCGATGCTGGCGATCTTGTCATTTTCGCTCTTCCATGTCACGCCTTTCGTTGTAGGGATGCCGCCCATCTTGTAGAGAATCAGCTGTCCTTTTTTGTATGGCGTCAGGCTCAGGGTGGATTTACTGAGTCCCATCGTGCCATAGGTCTTTTCCAGATACTTGATCGCGGCGAGTCGTCCTTCCACATCGTTGCCCTTTGACACCCATTCGCACATAATATCGGCATAACGGCTATCCAGATAGCCCTGTTTCACGGCATCGTTTGCAGCCATATTCATGCCAAAGAGCTTTTTGGGGTCGATGTCCTCTGCGGCCAGCATATCCTCGATCTGCTGGCGAACATCGGTCAGGTACTGGATTTTCTGTGTCGCGTTCGAGAACTGGTCTTCCGGAACCATATCGAAGAGGCCATATTTATTGTAGGCTGTAATCGTTGAAAGGATCTTTTCCTCTTCTTCTTTAATTTTCTGGTCATTCTTGTAGCGGTTTTCAAAATACCGTTTGATTTTCATCTCGGACTGGGCGCGCAGCGCTTCCCGTGACGCTTTGTATTCCGGGTTGTTCCGGAACTCGGTGTAGTCTATCCCCAGCTGCCGGCAGTGGTTCACTTCTTCCATGGTATAATGGCTCGTGAAGACGCCGCCATAATAGGTCTTGATCGCTTCGAAGTCCCCTTCCAGGCTGTCCGCGCTCTGTTTCTGCAGGTACTGCACTTCGTGACCGGAATAGACCTGGTAGACTTTTTCGATGCCGTCGTCTACAATATAATTACAGGTTGCCTGGCTGACATCCACGCAAAATTCCCGGTATGCAGTCGTAAAATGGGTTTTCCCGATTGCTTCGCCAACAACGTTCATTGCCGCATGGATTTCCCCTTTTTTGACATATTTCATCACTTCCGGAAGGTCTCCCGCAACCGCGCTGATCTGGGAGATACCGGGGATTTTCTTACCGGTTTCGGATACGATGACGTTCAGCGTGATTTCGGTGAGGGCGGCACGGACATCGCTTTCATTGCCTTCCTTCGCAGCCCGTGCCAGCTTGTACAGGTTTCCGGTCTGTCCGATTGCGGTGCGCAGGCGGCCGGCAGTCTTATCGTCCAGTTTCATGTTCTTGCAGATCTGGTTTGCGATGGTTCCGACCATGCCGGTTGCGATCTGCCCCTCTGTGCCGGAATTATACGCGTATTTTTCGACTGCGGCAATATGCGCAGCATAGCGGTATACGTCTTCCTCTTCCAGCTGGGTGGGCGTATCCGTGCTGAAATGGTCGCAGCGGTAGGAGAGGATGCCCTGGGCGAGTTTCTCTGCATCCGGGGTGTAGTACACCTCCATCATGCGTTCCGTGCCGTTTTTGTCCTTGTATGGATACAGGTAGCTGCCCCGGCAGGCCTGCTGTTCTTTGATGCTGGGGATGTGGTTCAGCTTGAACGAAATCGTTGCGGCTTCTTTCAGGAAGACCGGTTCATTCCCGGTTTTGCCTGCGTCGATGTTGATGGTTCCATCATCTTTCGCGGTTACAGTCACTTTTGTATCTTTTGTGAATGCGCCGGCAGGAATCTCCACGCAGAATCCGTTTTCTTCGAGGGAGCCAATGACGGTATCCTTGTCCGCTTTTGCGGTTTTTGATACTTCGCCCTGTTTGTTGTTCCATCCCAGGCTTTTTGCAGGGCTCGCTTCCCCTGCTTTGCGGTCCGAGCTGTTGCCCGCGCTGTCAAAGCTGGTCGGAGCCTGGAGTGCGGCGATGGTTTCCTCGGTATGGTCGCGCTGCATTTTGGGGGCTTCATATTGATAATCATCCCCAAGGTCTATGATCGTGATGCCCTCCTCGTTTTTATCGGAGCCATTTTTCACGGAGTTGTTGCTGCCGGAGCCGCTGTTTCCGGAGCTGTTGTTTCCAGAGTTGCTGCCGGAGCCGCTGTTTCCGGAGGTGCCCCCGGAGCCGTTGTTTCCGGAAGTGCTGCCGGAGCCGCTGTTTCCGGAGGTGCACCCGGAGCCGCTGTTTCCGGAAGTGCTGCCGGAGCCGTTGTTTCCGGAAGTGCTGCCGGAGCTGCCGGATGACTTTTTCT
>CADBTO010000319.1 GCA_902797565.1 uncultured Lachnospiraceae bacterium | reverse complement strand
GTGCAAAGCCCGGACAAGAGCCGCCCGCGCAGGACCGTATCCGCATCCTCGCGTTCCAGAATACCCGCGAAGAACTGTTGTTTGTGGCGCAGACAATCCGGCAGATGGTTCGCGAGCGCGGATACCGCTTCCGCGACTTTGCGATTGTTGCTTCGGATATCAGGGACTATGCCCGAGATATCCCGTTTTTGTTTGATGCCTGCGATATCCCGTATTTCCTGGATGAGCGGGAGAATGCCGTGTTCCATCCGCTGGTTTCCTTTGCCCTGTTTGCCGTGGACCTGTTCCGTTCAGATTTTTCCTATGACAGCGTGATGGGCTTCTTGCGCTCCGGGCTTCCGGGCTTTTCCCTGGAAGAAGTGGACCGGCTGGATAATTATCTCCGTGCCGCAGGGATACGGGGGCGGCGGCAATATACGCAGGGGTTTGCCAGGAAACCAAAGCGCCTGTGGCATCCCGCGCAGGTCCTGGAATATGCCAATGGCATCCGGGAGCGGCTGGTCAAAGGGATTTCCCCTTTGCTTTCTTTATGGAAGGACCGGAATAAAAAAGCAAGCGGGCTGGACTGCTGCAGGAGCTTGTATGAGGTGGCAGTGCATTTTGGGCTGGAAGAGCGGCTGAAAGGGGATGAGCTTTATCCCTTCTTTATTGATCTTCTGGACCAGATCGTGGAACTTTTGGGGGAAGAAACGTTTACGCCGGATGAGTTTTTCGACCTGCTTTCTACGGGCTTTGAAAATGCGAGCCTTGGCAGGATACCCAGGGTTTCGGACAGCGTGGTCTTCGGGGATGTGGAGCGCAGCCGGCTTTCGGAGATCAAGGTGCTGTTTTTCATTGGAGCCGGGGACAACCGGATTCCGAAGAAAAACGAACATGCCGGAATTTTCTCCCAGACTGAGCGGATGCGGCTGGGGGATGCCGGGCTTCGCCTTTCTCCCACAGACCGGGAGCGCAGTTTTATGCAGCGGTTTTATTTATATATGATCCTGACCAAGCCGTCAAGGGAGCTTCTAGTCACATTTCCCAGCACATCCGGCGATGCGGCGGATATCCGTCCTGCGTATTTTGTCCGGGAAATCCGGCGACTCTTCCCGGATCTTCCGATCGAGCGTTTCCCGAATGGCTATGTCAGTCAGTTGGACTGTCCGGAAAGCCCATACCTTCTGTCATTGTCCCTGACACAGCGCTTGAAGGAATATGCGGGGATCGGGGAGACAGCTGCAGGGACCGTGGACGCTGTAAAGGAGCAGGAGCGGCTAGCGCAGCTTTCTTTGTATCTTGCAGTATTAGAACAGACGGACAGGGAGCAGCTGGAGCGGATTTGTTCCGGGGTCTTTTACCGGCATTTCGACCGCGAATTGTCTCCGGATGTGCTGTATGAACTGATCGGGGAGCGGATTGCGGTCAGCGTCAGCCGTATGGAAAGCTACGCGGCTTGTGCCTATGCGTATTTCCTGCGTTATCTGGTGAAACTGCAGGAACGCGGCGAACATGTATTTGGCAGCATGGATCTGGGCGACCTGTACCACCGTGTCCTGGAAAGTTTTTCCAAAGAGATGGAGCGGCAGGGCGAAAGCTGGGCGAGTATCTCCAGGGAGAAGCAGCAGGAGATTCTGGACCTTTGTGTCCGTGCCGTATTTTCCAGGATGGAAGAAGATGGATTTCTGGACAGCAAGCGTGCCCGTTATCTGGGCGGGATTGTGAAAAACACGCTGGGACGGACCGTATGGGCGCTGCAGAAGCAGGCAGAAAAAGGGGCGTTTGTCCCGAAAAAATTTGAGGTAACGCTGGCAAGCGTCGCAGACGCAAAATCGCTGGATATGGAACTTGGAGCCGGGCGGAAAATCCGCCTGTCGGGAAAGATCGACCGCCTGGATTCGTTCCAGGATCAGGATGGCGCGGTATATCTGAAAATCATAGACTACAAATCCAGCGGCAGGGATATTGATTTCGGACTGTTCTATGAAGGGCTGCAGATCCAGCTGATCACCTATCTTTCTGCGGCAGTGGAAGGGGCAGCAGAAGAGCGTGGGAAAAGCGGGAAGATGCATTCTGT
>CADBTO010000318.1 GCA_902797565.1 uncultured Lachnospiraceae bacterium | reverse complement strand
GCATCCAGCGCCTCTGCCATGTCTTTTACTGCACCGTCAATATCTGCCAGAGAACACAGCTTGATCGTTTCCGCAAAATTCTGGATCTTTCGCAAAAGCACTCCTATCTTTGAACGATCCTCAGACTGATAAACCATTGAAAGCTGCTTTGCATTTCCCGTATTCGTAAATTCACTGACCCCGTTGATCAACTGGAACATATCATAGATGTATCCCAGATCCTGGATCATCCCCTTATGCAGATTACTATACACGATTTTCCTGCAACGGTATCCAAAGACCTCCAGATAACGGATAATCGTTGTCATCAAAAAACTGATATTCCGAAAACCTCCGGTATAATCGATATAAACCGCTGTCCCGCGCTCCACTTCCGAAACCTGAGCAACCATCTCCCAGAACAACGTTACCGCATCATTCTGTTCCCCTTCCGTCTGGTATTCCACCATACAAACATCCGGTGCCTGCGTGTATCCCAATTCCTCCTCGCAATATGCTGCCACAAGATCCTCAAAACGTGAAAACGCATTCCTGCCGGATTCTCCGATTGGTTCATCCTTCACACGCGCAGACGTGATACAGAGTACGCTGCCCACCTCTTCCCCTTTTCGTTTTGCTTCATCCAACAAAAATTTCACAGGGGCATCATTGGTCTGGCTTCCCAAATACCTGCGTTCCTCTCCACCCAGTTCCGGTGAGCAAATATATGTTCGTTCTTCCTGCTCCCGATATGCACTCAAAAACAAGATCAAAATCGATGGCTTTTTCATCATTCCAGTCCTCCCTTAGCCCCGTTCACACCGTCCCTTCATACAGCACCTTCTCCCCAACCTGCACGCGCTTCACCCCAGGTTCCTTCATCTTGTTGAAATTAAAGCTCAGCATATAGCCCGTGGCAAGCCCAAAGTAATCCAGATACCCGCTCAGCTGCTTCTCCCCCTCAGCGTGGTAGCGTTCCCCCCGCCAGATCTTCAGCTCCACCACATACTGCTGCCCCAAGTAGTCCACGACGACATCCGTCCGCGTCTGGTCACGGGTCTGCGCTTCAATATAGTAATTCCCCGTGCCATTGATGATCGGCACGAGGTAGAGCAGGAAATCCTCCCGCCCGTCCCGTTCCAGGAAGCACTCCCGGAGCGGCCCGCGTACCTTCGTGTAAGTTTGGATGAACCGTTCCAGCACGAGCCGCATATCCAGCTTCCCGTCTTTGACGAAAATATTTTTTGCCAGGCCGCCTTCTCTGGTGAACGTATTGCCCCTCAGTTCCTCATCAGACAGAAACAGGTTGTACAAAACCGTTTCAAACACGCGGTTGGAAATCCTGACCTTGCGGCCCTCCTCGCGGATGAATCCATACATCTCCAGCAAGGCGATCTCCTCCTGCTGGGAATTGTACGCCAAACTTTCCCCTTCCATCAAAATGCTCCGGAGTGCAGATTTCAGTTCCGGATAATTCAGAAGCTTCCCAGACAGGGACTGGAACAGCGTGTTGTCCTCCCGAAGCAGGCTCCGGAGCGCTGCCTCGAACCCATCCCGGCTCCATGCCCTTTTCCTGCAGCCCGGATCCTCCGGATTCCCGGCCGCCGCACGGTCCATCAGCTGGCAGAGGCGGCTGACCAGGAACGGATAGCCGCCTGTATAATCCCGGAGCAGCTTTGCCATCCCGCCCGGTTCCATCCCGGTATGGTGGTCCTCCTCGTATTCCTCCAGCATCCCCTGGATGCCGGATTCTGAAAGGCTCATATCCACCAGGAAATCCGCCGCGATATTCCATGGGCTGTTCACCCGCTGCTGCCCTTCCGGCCGAATCCTGCTTTTCAGATGCCGTACATCTTTCACGCCTGCCAGTATGACAGACCAGAACACGCCCTCATCTTCCTCATCTTCCCGCTCCAGATACGATGCACGAAGCTGTGCCAGAAAATCCAGAAAAACCTGATGATTACTTGCAGAATCTACCTCATCAATCATCAGGACAACCGGTTTTTCATACTGCGTGCACCACTGGTAAAAAACATCAAATAATTCATCCAGCATAACCTGCCTGTTCGTTTCTAAAAAAGCCCGTAACCGATTCTGGATCTCTTCCGGAATCGGTACTTTTCCTGCCTTTCTCAGAACCAAACGAATAAACGCCTTGGCAAACGAATCTTCTGTCTGGAACGCCGCCGTGCTGATCTTCTGGAAATCCAGGCTCAGGACCGCATACGCCCCCCGCAAAACAATTTCCAGCCTCCGCAGCGTCGTTGTCTTCCCGTACTGCCTGCCCCGGTTGATCGTAAAATATTTCCCCGCGTCCACAAGCTGCTTGATTTCTTCCACCTGCCCG
>CADBTO010000317.1 GCA_902797565.1 uncultured Lachnospiraceae bacterium | reverse complement strand
TAATTCAAAACAAATGTCCGATACCCTGCCTCTCCCAGCCGCTTCGCCGTCAGATACCCTTCATTCTGGAACGCCAGATCCTCATAACCGCCGCCCGGACAGATAATCACCGCCGGACGGACGCCCGCTTCATCGGGCTGCCATTTCGGAACCATCAGTGCCACCGAATCTTCGGAATTTGCTGAAAGTTCCAATTCCCCCTTTGTCCAGAGCGGCACCCAGTCCCAGTATTCCTCCGCATGCTCCACCAGCTGCGCGCATTCCAGCAGCTCCTTCAGCGGAAACGGCTGCCCCCAGGGCATCTTGAAAGATTCCGCCCATTCGGAGAACGGAATGTTCCTGTATTCTTCCGGTATAAAGCTTTGCATATGCTCCGAGAAAAACAGGCACATCTCCTTTCCGGACTGGGACAAAACCTCCTCCAGTGTATTGTTGACAGAAAATTTATTTGAATTATTTGACATAAGAAAGGTTCTCCCTAAAAACGCAAATCAGCCCACACTTTCCTGCGGTCCCAGATAGCTCTCCGGCAATGCCCGATCCTTGCGGTATACCACCAGTTTCTCCAGCGCAACCTGCGGATCCCCGCCATAGAAATACAGGTCATTCCTGCCCGCATGCAGCTTCACCGGTACTTCCACGATCCGCGCATGCGACAAGACGCCTTCCGACCACTCCGGGCAAAATGCTTCTGTGTAATAATCCTCTGCTACAGCAAAAACGGTTTCCGGAGCATCCCCGTTCGCGGAGAAGAAGAAGCGCATCCGCTCCCCTTTCAGCACCGGATTCCGCGCCAGAAGATAAAGCCTGGCCACATATTCGCCGTCTTCCGCGGCTTCCATACAATACTTCGCATAAGGCGCACTTTTCGCATCTTCAAACCGCGCCATCGGCGGAAACACCCGGATCGCGCTTCCTTCCCTGCCCATATGCGCGATGGTGCAGAACGCTCCCCCGTCTGTATCCTTCTTTTCTGCGTAATGCTCTGCCAGAATGCAGCAATACCCCTGCTTCTCCGTAAAGACATTCGCTTCCCCGGACGCCTGCACTTCCTCAGCCAGAAGCCGGACATCAGATGTTGTCTCTGTTCCATCCTGGAAGGTAATCCGGATATGCACATCTGCCGCCTGCTGTCCATGAAGCTTCTCCCGGTCAATCTGGAACCGGCATGTTGCCCGTTTCTCCCCGGACACATCCACGCTCCCGGCCGTCGTATCCACTTTCAGCCAGTCATTCCCTTCCGGCAGATCCAGCAAGACTTCCTCGCATCCCGGACGCAGGAAATCATCATTCGTCAGCGGCCCCTGGTCCTGCCAGTGCGCACCCAGATGGTAGTCATCGCTTCCACGGAAACCAACCAGGACTTTCCCCTTCGGATGCGGCAATACAGTCTCAACCGTTGGATACGTCCAATCCCTGGCATCCCAGCTTCGGAATCCCGTATGATCCGAATCCATGCAATGGTTCCATTTCCCGTTCTGGAACTGATGGAACGCATCCACCAGCTGCGCATCCTTCTGGATATATGCCTTTACTTTATCTCCATACACGCTTGCCGATATACAGCCACGCCGTGCCAGTTCCTTATTCCGCGCCGCATTCACATAGGCAAGGATCAGGTTCAATGATGCCGCCGCCGCATAATAAATCATGCTCTCATATGCCGCAAGCGCCTGCCCCTCCAGTTCTCCATGCAGTTTCTCCGCAAGCGCAAGCACCTCCTGCACCTCACGCTCCACGCGCTCTGCTTCCCGGAAATGGACCGGATGGAAAATCCCCTCATGCAATGCTTCCGGACGGCGGATCCCATTCCATTTCGTATAACCATCCAGTACTTGAAACATCTCTTCTTTCTGCTGCGCCGTTATAGCACTGCCGAACTGTTTCTCCACCCAAAGCCGCACAAAATCTTCTGTCCTGTTTGGCGCGGAAATCCCCCAGGTCTCATAATCGTAGGCCAGCTCCATAAAATAACTCAGGGGATATTCCATTTCTTTCAGGTCGCCCACGTTCACAATCCACATCTCGCGCACGCCGGACTCATAGGCTGTGGTCATCTGATCCCAGGTCTGCGTCAGCCGGTTGCTGTTCACCCATTCATAACTGATC
>CADBTO010000316.1 GCA_902797565.1 uncultured Lachnospiraceae bacterium | reverse complement strand
GCAACGCCGAACCCGTTTATCCTTTTCCTTTTGAAGGATCAGGCATGCGGGTGCGACTGTTCTTCGCTCACGGAACTCATGATGGCAAAGGCCTGCGGTTTTTCCGGACATCAGATCATGTTTTCTTCCAACGATACACCGGCGGAAGAGTTTGCCCGCTGCAATGAATTGGGCGGGATTATCAACCTGGATGATATCACGCATATCGAGGCAGTGCTGGAGTCGGTCGGGAAGATTCCGGAGACGATCTGCTGCCGCTATAATCCCGGTGGTGTCTATGAAATTTCGAATGGGATTATGGATAATCCCGGAGATGCGAAGTACGGAATGACAAAGGCGCAGCTGTTTGAGGCGTATCGGCGGCTTCGGGATCTGGGAGCGAAGCGGTTTGGGCTGCATGCGTTCCTTGTGAGCAATACGGTATCGAATGATTATTATCCGGAACTGGCAGAGACGCTGTTTGAACTGGCGGTAGAGATCAAGAAAGAACTGGGAATCTCCCTTTCGTTCATCAATCTGTCTGGCGGTGTCGGGATTCCCTATCGCCCGAATGAACCGTCCAACGACATCATGATTATCGGAAATGGTGTACGGGAAGTGTATGAGCGTGTGCTGACACCGGCAGGGCTGTCCGATGTTGCGATTTATACGGAAATGGGAAGATTTATGATGGGGCCTTATGGGGCGCTGGTCACCAAGGCAATCCGTGAGAAGCATACATATAAAGAATATATTGGTGTGGATGCCTGTGCTGCAAACTTGATGCGCCCGGCCATGTATGGATCGTACCACCATATTACGGTACTAGGGAAAGAGGATGATGTGGCAGACCGCACCTACGACGTCGTTGGTTCCCTTTGTGAAAACAATGACAAATTCGCGATTGGCAGGGCTCTTCCGAAAATTGAAATGGGGGATTATCTTTATATTCATGATACGGGGGCGCATGGCTTTTCGATGGGTTACAACTATAATGGCAGGCTGCGGAGTGCAGAGATTCTGTTGAAGGAGGATGGTTCCTTTGAACTGATCCGCCGGGCGGAAACGGCGAAGGATTATTTTGCAACCTTCGATTGTTTTGAAAAATATAAAAATTTGGGCTTGTAATCTGGCAGAAGATGTGGTAATATACATTTCGTTGCAGCGGGAGTCCCGCTGCGGCGGAATCAATCTAGATATGCAGGAGTGGCGGAATGGCAGACGCATCAGACTCAAAATCTGACGTAGGTGACTATGTGTGGGTTCAAGTCCCATCTCCTGCAGTTCATAAAGAGAGAAGAAAACGGTCAGGGCATCAAGGCTCTGGCCGTTTTCTCATATCTGGCAGGGGTGTGAAGCGAAAAACCCGTGCGAGCGCAGGCTGGCAGGGGTGTGAAGCGAAAAAAACGGGGGCCGCAGCCTGTGGCACACCGATCGGGATTTCTGCGCACCAGGGGGCTGCTATGCCACCTTGTTGTTGAAAAACGGCTGTGGGTATGCTATGATAGGAACTGTTTTTGGAAACGTGTCCGCTGCCGGGGTCTGCTGTGGCCTGGCTGGCAGCGGGGGCGTGGGGGGATATCAATGGGGGTGATGCAAATATGAAACGGAAGCGGCGGACGGATGGACTGCTTGTCCGGTTTGGATTTGTTTTTGCAATCTTCAGTCTGGCAACGATTCTGAGCACGGCGGTCAGTGCACTCCTGAACCAGAGCAGGGGGTATCTGCGGCAGCATGAAACGAGTATTCGTAGTATTGGTGATTATCTGGGTCGGTTGATCAATATGGATGCGCAGGAGTTTCTGGATTTTCAAGAATATTTTATTGCCCATCATGATGAGATCAATGTGCCGGTGGATTTTGACGGAGATGTCCGCCGGGAAAAACTCCGTTTTGAGCAGATGTTCCAGAAACAATATCCTGGGAAGGTGATGGGGCAGGATGTCGTATTTTCTGAACTTTCGGATGAACTGAAGAATGCCTATGCCACATATGTATATGAAAGGTGGATGAGGGTTTTCGAACAGACTAGAGACAGTTATGGCCTGGCGTATGTGTATTATATCGTTCCGACAGGTGTACCATGCCAGATGATGTACGTCTTAGACGGGGTAAGGGAACCGCGGGAAGGGGATGAAAAAAATCTTCTGCTTGGCGATGTTGCCTATGAGGATCCCGGGATGTTTCCCACGATGTGGGAAGCGATGGAGACAGGGGAGAAACCCCGCGGGTTTGATGTATTCAATAATGAGTACGGCCATACAATGGCATATTTCAGCCCGTTGAAGATCGAAGGGAAAACGATCGGTGTCATAGGTGCGGAGATCACCGTGGAAGGGACAAGGAGGGAGGTCATCCGGCAGGTTGCGTTGCAGGCGGGTGTGACGGGGGCGATTATCCTGGTTGCTTCGCTGCTGCTTCTGTATTTCATTAACCGGCAATACATCTCCAGAATCCGGAAGATGGAAGTGCAGGTCCGGGAGTACACCAAAACAAGGGATCCCGGTGTAGCAAAGCGGATTTTGCAGCTTGCGGGCGGCGGGGATGAAGTTGCATCCCTGGCAAAACAGGTGGCGGAAATGATCCTGGAAATCGAACAGTATATGGCGAGCCTGATGCAGACCAGCCAGGCGCTGGAACATTCCAAACGCTATGCCAGGGAGATGGAGCGGACGGCAGAGCGGGACCTTTTGACCGGCCTGCGGAACAAAGGTGCCTATGATGAGCATGTGAAACGGATCGAGGAAAAGATGGGGCACGAATCGTGCCAATTTGGCATTGCCCTGATCGACCTCAATTTCCTCAAGCAGCTCAATGACCGATATGGCCACGAAAAAGGGGATCTGGCGGTCAAGAAACTATGCAGCATTGTTTGTACGATATACAAACATTCTCCAGTTTTTCGGATTGGTGGAGACGAATTTGTGGTGGTGCTCCAGGGAAGGGATTACAAAAACCGGGAAGCGCTGGCGGCAAAGTTAGATGCCGCGATGCGCCAGATGCAGGGGGATAAGACACTGGAACCCTGGGAAGCAATTTCTGCAGCAATGGGTATGGCGGTGTACGATCCGGCTGTGGATGAGAATACCAGCCAGGTGTTCCGCCGCGCGAGCCAGAGGATGGCTGTACGGAAACAGGAAATGAAAGTGGGTGGAATGGTGTAGGCGATGGGGCAGTTCGTCGTTTTCCAATAGCCGAACACATATACGAACACGTTTTTTGGAATTTTTTTACAAACTATTTCCAAAAAAGGCTTTTCTTTTTTGGTTTATTGTATTAAAATGTTTCGTATTATGAGTTTTTTGGTTTGTGGATATACGAACGTGCGAGGGGGTTAAAATGATTTCCAACCAGATTTTGCAAAAGACCATTGAAGGAATTGCCGCTATTTCGAAGATCGGGCTTGCGATCATGGATCCGGAGGGATCTGTGCTGGCTACGTCGTTCCGTGAGGCGGCGTCCTATAGCAAGCAGGCAGCGGATTTTGGAGCATCCTCTGCAGAGAGCCAGGTGGCGATGGGCTGCCAGTTCTTCAAGATTTTTGAGGAGCAGCAGACCGAATACCTGATTGTGGCTCGTGGGGAAGGGGAAACCTCCACCATTGTCGGGAAGATGTGCGCATTCCAGATTGAAGAGCTGATGGTTGCGTACAAAGAGCGGTTTGACCGGGACAATTTCATCAAGAACCTCCTGCTGGACAATCTGCTTCTGGTGGATATCTACAACCGTGCCAAGAAGCTCCACGTGGATACGGTGGCAAGGCGCGTGGTGCTGATCGTGGAGATCGGCCCGCACAAAGAAGGGGATGAGCTGGAACGGATCCGCAGCCTGTTCGGCGGAAAGTCCCACGACTTTGTGACAGCTGTAGACGAAGGAAATATTATTGTCGTAAAGCAGCTGGATGAGGATGATGGCTACGATGAGGTGGAGAAGTGCGCGAATGGCATCCTTGCATCGTTTGATGAGAAGAAGAGCAAGAAGCTGCGGGTAGCGTATGGTACGATTGTGGGGGAGATCAAGGAGGTTTCCCGCTCGTACAAGGAAGCGGGCATGGCACTGGACGTTGGGAAGATTTTCTTTACGGAGAAGAACGTCATCGCCTATGCGGTTCTGGGGATCGGGCGTCTGATCTACCAGCTGCCGATTCCGCTGTGCAAGATGTTTATCAAGGAGATTTTTGAGAAAAAAGCACCGGATGACTTCGACGAGGAGACGCTGACAACGATCAATAAATTTTTTGAAAACAGCCTGAATGTTTCAGAAACATCGAGGCAGCTGTATATCCACCGGAATACACTGGTATACCGTCTGGACAAGATCCAGAAAAGTACCGGCCTGGATCTGCGCGTCTTCGAAGATGCCATCACCTTCAAAATAGCTTTGATGGTGGTGGAATATATGAAGTATATGGAGGAGCAGAATTTTTGATGGTGGCTGATGTAATGAAGCCGCAGTATCGGTGTGCATAAAGCACACGCTAATGAACACTTGATGAGGCAGAATGCCGAATCTAGTGTGAATTGTACTGCGAACTTGGTGAAGCCGAAGGCTGAGCCTAGGGAGCAAGTAAAGGAGTTCTTAAATGCGAAACTCCGACTGTGCGGGGATCGTCGGGCAAGGGTGCGACCCGAAGCGAAGCGAAGGTTCGAACCCTGCCGCAGGAGCGGTTTCATTCATCAGCGGGCCTGATGAATGAAATCGCAGTATCGGTGTGCAAGGAGCACACAAAGGAGTTCTTAAATAATGATAAGACTGGATCACGTGAGCAAAACATATGAAGCGGGGGTGCAGGCGCTGGACGATATTTCGCTCCATATCGCGCCGGGGGAATTCGTTTTCATTATGGGGGACAGTGGTTCGGGGAAATCGACACTGATCAAGCTTCTGCAAAAGGAGTTGAATCCGACCAGAGGCAAGATCATGATCAATGGAAAGGATATTTCCAAATTAAAACAAAAGCAGGTGCCGGATTTCCGCCGGAAAGTCGGGGTGGTCTTCCAGGATTTCAGGCTTCTGCAGGACAGGAACGTATACGAAAATGTTGCTTTCGCGATGCGTGTGATTGAAGCGCCGCGTCGGGAGATCAAGAAACGCGTTCCCTATGTGTTGTCTCTGGTGGGGCTGGCGGCAAAATACCGTTCGTTTCCACGGCAGCTCTCCGGCGGCGAGCAGCAGCGGGTTGCAATCGCCAGAGCGCTTGTGAACCGTCCGAAGATCATCCTTGCGGATGAACCGACGGGGAATCTGGATGGCGGCAATGCACGGGAGATTATGAAGCTCCTCGAAGAAATCAACGAGCGCGGAACCACGGTGGTGGTCGTGACGCACAACACGGAGATTGTACGTGCCATGAATAAGCGTGTGATCATCATAGACCGGGGGAATGTGGCAAGTGACCAGGGGGGAGAGTGACAATGCGTATTAGTTCACTGTTTTACAATTTGAAGCAGGGGCTGCTCAACATCTGGCACAATAAGATGTTTTCCCTTGCTTCGCTGGCTACGATGACAGCCTGCATCTTCCTGTTTGGTGTGTTTTATTCCATCAGTGTGAATTTTGACGCGATGGTTCATAATGCCGAGGAAGGCGTGGCTGTGACCGTTTATTTTGACGAAGATGTGACGACGTCCCAAATGCAGGAGATTGGTGATATGATCGCCATTCGTCCGGAAGTGTCAAAGTACAAGTTTATTTCTGCAGACGAGGCATGGGAGACCTTCAAGAAAGAATATTTTGGCGACGAGCATTCGGAGGCGGCAGACAGCTTTTCCGGGGACAATCCGCTGCAGTACATGGCAAATTATGAGATTTATCTGGAAGATGTGTCCCAGCAGAAAAGCCTGGTCGATTGGCTGAAGAGCCTGGACGGCGTGCGGGAAGTGCATCAGTCTGAGGCGGTGGCGAATACCCTGACAGACTTCAACAGCCTGATCCGCTTTATTTCCGGCGGGATCATTATCATTCTGATCGGGGTGGCCGTATTTCTGATCAGTAATACAGTCACGGTCGGGATCTCGGTCCGGCGGGAGGAGATTGCGATTATGAAACTGATCGGTGCCAGAGATGGATTTGTGCGGGCACCGTTTATCGTGGAAGGCATCGTGATCGGGCTGGTGGGCTCCGTGATCCCGCTGGCGCTGTTGTTTTTCTTATATAAAAAGATCATCACATATGTGGCAGAGCGGTTCAATGCGCTGGAGGGAATGTTTGCATTTATTCCTGTGACGGAGGTGTTCCGTATCCTGGTGCCGGTTTCTCTGGTACTGGGTGTGGGGATTGGCTACCTTGGGAGTAAAATTACATTGCGGCGGCATCTGAGAGTTTGATGGCTTATGTATCACGATGATTTTGAAAATGGACCTTCTGAAAAAAAGGCATACCGGGTGGGATTTGCGGCCGGGGCGGTGTCTGCCATCGTTTTACTGGCAGGACTTGCGTTTATGGTCAATTTCCTGTATTTTAACGGCAGTGCGCTGACCCTTCTGAATCAGGCGAAGATCCGGCTGGTTTCCGGAATGATCGATCAGTATTATTACAAGGACGTACCGGCCTCAGACCTTGCAAACGGGCTTTTGAAAGGGCTGGTGTCTTCAATTGGGGACAAGTACTCGGCATATTACACGCCGGATGAGTACCAGCAGTTAATGGAAGGCATTACGGGAGAATATGCGGGGATTGGCGTTGTACTTTCTGCGGATCCGGATACCGGCGTGATTATTGTCAATGAGGTGTATGAAGACTCGCCGGCGGCGAAAGCAGGCATCCGGGCAGGTGATATCCTGGTGTCTACCGGGGAGTATCAGGCAGCGTCCGGTTCTCTGGAAGATTTCGTGAAGCGGGTGCGCGGGAATGAGGGAGAAAAGGTTGAGATCACCTATGAACGGAATGGGAAAAGCCATTCGGTTCAGATGAAAAAAGAAACCATCCAGACCCCATCTGTGACCTACACCATGCTTCAGGCGGGGAAAGATCATACGAAAATAGGATATATCCGCATCTCCGAATTTTCTTCAGGGACAGAAGAAGACTTCAAAGAGGCAGTGTCGGATTTGGAAAAGCAGGGCATGGAAGGGATCATCTTTGATCTGCGTACCAATCCGGGAGGGCTGGTGGATTCCGTGACGAAAATCCTTGATGCCATCTTACCCAAAGGCACGACAGTTTATATGAAGGACAAGGAAGGGAAGAAGACGGAGTATATCTCTGACGAAGCGCATAAGATGAAACTGCCGATGACGGTGCTGACGTCCGGGAAGACAGCTTCTGCGGGTGAAATATTCGCTGGCGCGATCCGGGATTATGATTACGGGACACTCATCGGAACAACGACTTATGGAAAAGGGATCGTGCAGCAGACATTTCCGCTGGCAGATGGTTCTGCCGTGAAACTGACAATCGAAACTTATTATACACCCAAAGGGGACTGTATCCACGAAAAAGGCATTGCGCCGGATATTGAAATGGAGTACGAGTACACAGGGACGGAAGAAGAATATGGCGAAAACTACGCCTATGAAAAAGACAATCAGGTGGTGAAGGCAGAGCAGGTGCTGTTGAAGGAGATTGGGAAGTAAAGAAGTTCTTGAGGGGTTCTTTAAGGAGTTCCTTCAGGGAGTTTCTAACGCGTTCTGAATGAGGAGTTCTTAAGCATGATAGAGTTGGAGCAGATGAAATCGGAGCTTGCGTCTTATGACAAACCGCTCGCGGAACTCGAAGCGTCGCTGGATCTTTCAAACAAGGCGAACCGCTTGGAAGAGCTGGAGCGGGAGATGGAAGCGCCGGATTTCTGGAATGATCCGGAACTTTCAACAAAGAAGACGAAAGAGTTGAAAAGCCTCAAAGACGATATTTCGGAGTTTTCGGCTCTTCGGGAAACTTATGAAGAAATCGAAACGTATATCGAGTTGGGGAATGAGGAGGAAGGTGATAATCCGGAGCTTCTGGCGGAAGCGAAGGAGGCGTTTGCGTCCTTTACAGAGAAGCTGGAGGAGATCCGGCTTCGCACCCTGCTTTCCGATGAATTTGACAGGGAAAGCGCGATTGTGACCCTGCATAGCGGCGCAGGTGGGACGGAGGCTTGTGACTGGGTTTCCATGTTGTACCGGATGTATACCAGATGGGCGGAAAAACGCGGGTTTTCCGTGGATGTCCTGGATCTTCTGGATGGGGATGAGGCCGGAATCAAGTCTGTGACATTCCAGGTCAATGGGGATAACGCATTTGGTTATCTGAAGTCAGAACGGGGCATCCACAGGCTGGTTCGGATTTCACCGTTCAATGCGAACGGGAAGCGCCAGACGTCATTTGCGTCTTGCGATGTGATGCCGGATATTGAGGAAGACCTTGATGTGGAAGTCCGTGATGAGGATATCCGGATTGATACCTATCGTTCAAGTGGTGCAGGCGGGCAGCACATCAACAAGACCTCATCGGCAATCCGCATCACCCATTTTCCGACCGGGATCGTGGTGCAGTGCCAGAATGAGCGTTCCCAGCATATGAACAAGGACAAGGCAATGCAGATGCTCAAAAGCAAGCTGTATATGCTGAAAGTCG
>CADBTO010000315.1 GCA_902797565.1 uncultured Lachnospiraceae bacterium | reverse complement strand
CCTTTGAAACCAAGCCGCCCCAGCGTTGTCGTCGTCGCCGTGATCAACTCGATTTCCGCCAGATTGCTCGGCTCCCCCAGAATGTCAATATCGCATTGCGTAAACTGGCGATAACGCCCGCGCTGCGGACGGTCAGCACGCCAGACATTCCCGATCTGCAGTGCCTTGAACGGGCTGGGCAGATCGTTCGCATTGTTTGCGTAAAACCGTGACAGCGGAACGGTCAGGTCGTAGCGCATCCCGAAATCCACCACATCTTTTTCCTCCGCCGCCGTGTCAATATGCAGCTTTTCACCGCGCTTGAGCACCTTGAAGATCAGTTTTTCATTCTCCCCGCCATCATTTGTAGACAGGTTCCCGATCTCTTCCATGCTCGGCGTGTCAATCGGCGAAAAACCGAACGAACGATAGGTTTCCTTGATGACCCCGGTCACATAATCCCGCACCTCCATCTCCCTGGGCAGGATGTCCTTCATTCCGCTGACCGGCTTCTTTTTCAGTTTCTGGTTCTTCATGAAAAAATAAACTCCTAAAAACTTCTATACAAAACTTCTATTATAATACTCCGAAATCAAAACTCCCTGGCCGGCTGTTTCCGCCAAAGCTCCGCTTTCCGTTCCACCATCTCCTCCACACGCTTGATATAATGCCCCACATCCTTGACATTCTCGCACCGGCGGATATCTTTCGGTGCAAAGACCCGCTTGGATGCTGCTCCTGCTCCCAGCGCAAGGATATCACACAATTCTTCCATAATCAAGACATTATACCAGCCTTCCTTTCCCGGCGCGCAGAAGCCCACATTTTCCAGGTTCCCCGCCATATCCTTCTGGCGGTACAGATAATAAGGGGAAAGCCCCATTCCTCTTGCCGCCTGGTATGCCGCATCCATAATCTCCCGCGTGTTTTCAAACGAAAGGTTCCGGTATTTCTCCCACTCCAGATACAGCCTGGACTTGCGTTTGAGCGCAAGGCTGTGCACCGTCAGGTTTTCCGGGGCAAGCGCACGGACTTTGGAAAGGGTTTCGGACACCGCATCCAGCCCTTCGCCCGGAAGCCCCAGAATCAGGTCCATATTGATATCAGAAAATCCTGCGTCCCGCGCCAGGCGCACTGCCGCTTCCACATCGCCCGGCGTATGCCGCCGCCCGATGAATTCCAGCGTCTTCTGGTTCATGCTCTGGGGATTGATCGAAATCCGCCCCACGCCCTCTTCCCGCAGAATGGCCAGTTTCTCGGAACCGTATCCCCGCTCTGCTGCAGAATCGCCTGGATTCCCTGCTCCAAACAGGGAATCCGGGCGTCCCGCTTCAAACGTGACTTCCCGAACCATGCTCATATCAAAACAGGATTTTACTTTTCGAAGTAATCTTCGCATCTGCTCCGGCGCAAGGGAACTTGGCGTCCCCCCGCCAAAATAAACCGCTGCCGGCTTTTTTCCCTCTGCCGCAAAGAGCTCCGCCGTTTTTTCAATTTCAAAAAACAGCGCATCCAGATACGGTTCCACCATATCCCGGCAGGCATCAATTGCAAACGAGGAAAACGAGCAGTACAGGCAGATGCTCGGGCAAAACGGAATCCCGATATACAGGGCAAACGTTTTATCGAGCGGCAGTCCATCCTTTGGCAGCCTTTCCACCAGCGCCCGTTCCGTCCCTGCGATTTCCAGGGACACCGCTGCCTTCTCCCGGGACATATAATAATCTTTTTGGAGCCAGGCTGCAAGTTCCTCCGGACTGCGGCCCTCCATCAGCCCTTTATATGCAAGCTTCGTTGGCCGGATACCGGTCAGCGTTCCCCACGGCAGCTGTTTCCCTGTCTTTTGCGAAAGCAGCCGGTACATCGCCCGTTTCAGGTCGTTTTTAAGCGCCAGCCGCCCGGCTCCAAATTCTCCCGGCACAAATTCTTCCGTGCCAAACACGCAAAGCCGCGCGCCGCCGGATTCAAAGATGCAGGAAACATCCGCAGTCCCGCCTGCCGGCTGCCCGGGATCTTCCGCACCAGCCCCGCCTGCTGGCTGCCCGGGGCCTTCTGCACCAGTCCCGCCCGCCGGCTGCCCAGGGCCTTCCGCACCAGCCCCCCAGGACACCTGCGTTTCCTCTCCCGGAAAAAAAGCCCGCAGCAGCGGGCCAAGATCATTTTCAAATTCTTTCATTGAAAGATATAATGTTTTCACGCGTTCACCATTACCATTCCACAAACGGATTGTATTTCTTTTCCTGCCCGATCGTCGTCCGATCCTCGTGGCCCGGAAAGACCTGCGTCTCATCCGGCAGGACAAACAGCTGGTTTTTGATCGAATCCACCAGCT
>CADBTO010000314.1 GCA_902797565.1 uncultured Lachnospiraceae bacterium | reverse complement strand
GATGCGGAGGTTGCATACGGGAGCATTGCATATACATGTATCAACAAGAATAAGCTAGCAGAGAGCGATGTGATACAGGCAGATTTGGATGCAGGTATCGTCCAGCCATACGCGAAAGCATATTACACACGTGCGGCAAAGAACAATGAGCAGGCAGACCTCACGGGCCTCAGTGATGGCGCAAAGTATGTAAAGAGCATGGATGTGGCATATCAGACAGATGATGCCGGTACATGGACCAAGGACACCCCGGTGGTGTCGAAAAAAGTGGTCGTTGAAAATATGACCCTGCAGAATCCCAATTACGAGGTGGTGGGCTTTGAAGGGACGTATGAATCGAAGGAAGGCGAGAAAAGCCAGGACATCATAGAGGGAGCATATATCACACCCCGGGATCTTTCGGAAGGCGCGTATGGTGCGGATGCGGGAAAAATCACGGTTGCACTGTATTCGAATGTACACCGGTGGAGAAAGTCCGGGTGGCGGACCAGCAATCAGGATGAATTTTTTGTAGAAGTGAAAGATACATGGCCAAAGACGAAGGCGGGCAGCACGCCTGTATGGTATGTTGATGAGGGAGTCATTCGAAAATTACGGGACGATGGAACTGGGGACTATAGTACAACAACCAGTGACAGGCCTGTGTATGATGTGGGAACCTATACCATTCCGCTGAGCGGGATGCGAAATTATAAGGGCGATCGGGACATTATCTGGTACATCGAGCTGGCGAAGCGAGAGATAACCATCAACGAGGGTGCGGAGGTTAAGCTGGACTACACCAGCAGGAAGCATTCCATTTCAGAAGGGAAGGACAGCAGCGAATTCTTCTATACGATTACAAACCTTTTGGACAGCGGGGATGATGTCGCATCGCATTATAAAGAGAGCATGCGGGAAAAGGTAAGGAAACAGACAGAGGACGTTACCGATGATCCAGAGGCAAATCAGGATGGCATGGTGATCAAATACAAGGGAAGGAATGGCACGATCTATGCGGAAAGCATCGCGGCACCAACGGCCGTGGGAGATTATACGGTGACGATTACGATCGGGGCATCAGCAAATTATGAGGAGACAGTGAAAGAAGCGGAGTTTTCCATCCAGCCCAGACCGGTGAAGCTGGCATGGTACTGCGATGATGCCAGTGTGGATCCTGCGATGAAAGATCCCTATGAGTTGGTATATAATGGAACCCCGAATGTATTTCGTGCGTATGTCGTAGACTCGGTGGGCGGGGAAGCGGTGTATGTGACTGACTATCGCTACAGCGGAAAGACGATGGAACAGAAGCGGCAGGAACTGGATGATGGGAAAGAACATAAAATCGAGAATCAGGAGGAGGCAATTGCGGAGGCCAGCTCCGGAGAATACACGGTGGAGGCAGTGGGCCTGAGCAATCCAAACTACACCGTTGAGGGTTCCCAGACGGCGACACATAAATATGTGGTGAAACAGGCGGAGACACCGCTTTATTGGACCGGAGACGGGCCGCATACCTATGCATACCGGGACTGGAGTCCGAAGGCGACGGCGAAGCTTCAGTATAACGAAGGAAAAACCTGCTCAGTAAAATCGTATGACTATTACGGATGGAATATGTATGGCAAATCCTATCCGGACCAGCCGAAGGGAGATGATACAGCAGATCTTGGTGCATACAATGCCAGCGATGGAGATGTTACGATCACGGCACTGGAACTTGATAATCCGAATTATAAACCTGCGGAAGGGACGGAAACGGTGACATTCCGGATCGACCCCATGGATCTTAGCACACTGAAAAAACGTACGTCCGAGGAATGGGAAGCGATCTGGGCGGAAAAAATTGTTCCAACCGGGAAAGAGGAGCACCCTGTGATCTGTTGGAAGACGGCGGTGGTCGGGCATCGCGTGGAGATTTCCGATGCTGAGTACCGGACCATGGTAGATGGCGTGGATGGTGAAAAGTATGCAGCCGTAAAGAAAGAAGGCGGCAACTATCTTGTGACGATCGTGGGCGATGGAAAGAATTATAAGGGCAGGATAGACGATATTGAATGGAACTTTACGAATCCTTCCAGTAATCTTCAAGTGAATTTTGATGGCGGACAGACGTATGAGTACCACTATGACGGCAGAAGCATTGATGGAAAGAGTATTGTTTTGGATGCGAAGACCGTCGTCATGCATCAGAATACGGATATTGGGCAGAAGGAGAAAGCAGATCTACTAGGAGAATTAGGATACCGCTACACTGGTACAAAACGAAACGGCGAGGCATACGACAGCGCGGACGCGCCGACGGAAGCGGGCGAGTATACCATGACGGTTACGATGCGGGCATCGCCGCACTATTCCAAGAGTTCCGATACCGTTGCGATCAAGATCCTGCCGAAAGAGATTAAATGGCGTGGTTCTGAGGGGATCTATGTATGCGAGAAGGAATATGACGGCACCACGGATGCGGCATTGGAGTTTCATGTGGATCAAATGCAGTGGATGGAACAATATGGCCTTGTAAGCGCAGACCAGACTGCATTCGAAAATGCGATGGAAAAAGAAGAGGCAAAGCGTCTGGAGAGCTGCCCGTTTTTCTATAAGGCATCGTTTGTGAAAAAGGATGTGGAATGGAAAGGAAATGCGGAATATGAGCAGACAGTCAATGTGGCGGATCTGAAGCTGCGGGATGCAGACCAGCTGAAAGAGATCGGCGCAGAAGATGTCTTTTTCAATTATCACATGACGGATGCGGCAGCAAGTTTTCAAAAGACAGGGAAACTTACAACGAGAAAGCTGCTGATCTGCGCAAGGGATAAGGTATACGACGGAATGGACGACGTGGGGTTGTACTTAAGGAACATCACAGAGGGAAGCAATGCGGTTGTTTCGGGCGAGAGCCTGACACTTCGCGCGACAGGAAGATTTTTGAAGACCGGAACCGAGAAACCGGAGGATGTCTGCCGGGATTCCAGTTCGGGGACTGTGCTGAATAAGAATGTCCAGGTATCCTATCAGGCGATCCAGACAGGGGGCGGCACGAATATCAGAAATTATAAGGTGGTAGATGGGAATGGCACTGTGCTGGGAGAAGAAGGCATCTGCACCGTGCGGGCAAAGATCCTGCCTGCACCGCTCTATGTGCGGGGCGCGTCCGGACAGGCGAAGACTTTTGATAATACAGTTGCAGCGCAGATCTCCTATGGTTCGGATATCCGGCTGGAAGGCGTGATTGAAGGCGATGATGTGAGCCGGGATCCGAAAAGCACGCTGCCGACCGAAGGGAGCTATGTTGATCCGCATGTGGCATATGACGCACATGGGAATGTTGCGGACAAGGAGGGAGAGGCAAGCGGAGAAGGGCTGAATGGAAGCGCCGCAAACAACTACACGCTGCGGATTCCCTTTACCGGGCGGATCAGCCCGAAGAGGGTGAGCGGGATCACATGGACATACAAGGGTGGGATGGAAACGCCTGAGGCGAAGTTTACAAAGGGCGTCTATGAAGACACGGTCTGCGAACCGGATATCGGATTCTATACAGAAGATGATGTCTATTTCGTCACGCGTCTTGGATTGGATGAACTGATCAGCGGCAGGGACTATGTGGCGCGGGTGGAGGATACCCTGCGGGATAGCCTGGGATACAAGGATTATGGCATCGATCCGAGTGAGCTGAACCGGATGTATCGATTTACATATGGGAAAGCCGGCGGCGGAGAGGTGGTGGAAAAGGATGATACGGCAAGCCTGACGGTAACGACGAAGGGCGGGGACAAGACATATACCGCAATCTACACCGGAAAGCCTCTGGATTTGGATGGGATGCTGAAGATCCGTTACAATAATCAGGACATCCAGGTGGAAGACCTTTCAAGGAATCTAACGTACTATTACACAGGGACGATGAAAAACGGCACATCGTATGACAACGCGGATGCGCCGACGGAAGCCGGCGAGTATACGCTGACCGTCACGCTGGAAGAGACAGAGCATTATTATCAGGTACAGGATCAGATGACGATCCGGATCATGCAGAAAGATGCCTGGATCACGGGCGGTGTTCGGGCTTTGGACCGGCAGTATGACGGAACGAAAGAGGCCGGGCTGGATCTTTCTGAGACAACATGGGCAGGGCTGGCGGAAGGAGATGAGGCAAAGATTCTTGAGGCGCTGCGGGGGATACAGACCATGGAGAGCAGTCCGCTGGTCTATACGGCGGAGTTTGAAGGAAAGGATGTGGCACGCACGGCGGCCGGGCAAATCCGGGAGCAGAACGTACAAATCCAGGGCTTTGGGATTCGGGATGCGGATGGGCTGAAAGCCGTTTCTGCTGCGGATATCTTCTATAATTATACGGTTCCGCAGGACCATACCAAAGTCACGATGACAAAGACAGCAATGATCACGCCGCGGGAGCTGACCGTCGCGGCGCGGGATAAGACCTATGACGGGACGGCGGAAGTTTCGCTGTATCTGGAAAAGAACGGGGAAAGACGCTCCGGTGTTGTGGAAGGCGAAGAACTGACACTTCGTGCTTCCGGAGAATTCCGAAAGACCGGAAAAGAACCGGAGGCGAAGGACGTGCTTCTGAACGCGGCGGGAGAGCCGGCGGACAAGCGGGTTTCCTTTACGTTTCGGAAGGCAGAGGCTGGAAACGAGAAGACCGATATCATGAACTATCGGCTGGTGCAGCTGGATGGAAGCGATCTTCCGGATGGGAAGAACGGGACTGTGAAGGCGAAGATCCTGCCGGCAGAACTGCGGGTGCTTGGAATCTCGGCAAAAGAAAAGACTTATGACACAACACCGTTTGCGGAACTTTTGCAGGCGAGCGGCATCCGTCTGGAAGGCGCGATCGCCGGGGAGCAGATCCAGCTGGATCTGAAGAATGAGTATCCGACAACCGGGGCGTATGCGGACGCAGATGTGGCGTATGACGAAGACGATGAGATTACGGAGAAGGAAGGCGGCGTGGTGGATACCAGCGGAATCCATCTGACAGGAAGCTTTGAAGCAGACAATTATGTCCTGCGCATTCCTTTTAAGGGGAAGATCCAGCCGAAGAATGTGGCAGGGATCCAGTGGCGCTACGAGGGTGCGATGGAAGTTCCGGAGGCGGTATTTACAGACGGCGTATACGCGGGCACAAGCTGCGGCGCACAGATCTCGGTTTTTGCGGAGCAGGATAAACAGTTTGCAAATCCTCTGGACCGGAAACGGCTCGTGGATGGAAAGACCTATATCGCGAAAGTGACAGGGACAGAGAACCGGAACTACAAGCTGAAACAGAACGCATCGAACCAGACTTACACTTTCCAGTATGGGATGGTGGAAAAAGAAGAGGAAGATACGGGCAAGGGCAAGGCGTCACAGGGTACTGGTACAGAAGGAAACGGCGGATATTCCGGTGGCGGTGCTGCCAGCGGCGGCGGATACGCTGGCGGCGGAGGTGCTGTTGGCGGAGGTGCTGGCGGAGGTGCTGCAGCCGGACAGGATGCAAAAGGACAGACAGACCAGAAGGACCAGACAGACAAGAAAGATGATCAGAAGGAGCAGACAGACAAGAAGGACCAGACAGATCAGAAAGATCAGACCGATACAGGCGAGGCAGAAAAAACGACAACCAAGACAGCAAGTGCACCAACAAAGGCGCAGAAGCAGAAAGCGAAGATCAGCATCAATGGTTCGCTGAAGGTGCAGCATCTGGGAAACAGCATTTCGGCGACCTGGGGCAAGGCTTCCGGAGCAAGCTTCTACCAGGTGTATGCGTCCTATGTGGGAAGCGATGGGTTTGAACTGATCAAGACGGTGAAGGCGAATGCAGCGCGCAGTGTGACGATTAAAAAGCTTGATGGGCAGAACGTGGACTCCAAAAAACAGGTGAAGCTGCAGATTATATCGTACAAGTCTGTGGAAAAGAAAGGGAAAATCGAGCAGGTCCAGCTGGCGAAGTCGCTGACCATGTATGTGGCTGGAAAGGACAACAAGAACTGGTCGAACGTAAAGAAGATCAAGCTGCAGAAGTCATCCTACAGCCTTGCGAAGGGGAAGAAAGCAGCAATCCAGGCGCAGGCAGTGTTGGAAGACAAGACGAAAAAACAGCTTGAGCGGAAATCTGTTTCAACGTTCCGTTATGCGTCGAGCAATTCATCTGTGGCGACGGTGGATAAAGAAGGCCGGATTACAGCAGCAGGAAAAGGCGAATGCGTCGTCTATGTATACGCGCTGAATGGATACGCGAAGAAGATTAAAGTGAATGTAAAGTAAGTGTTTTAAGGAGGTTGGATTTTAAGGAGGTACTATGAAGAGATTGCGAAGGAAGGCGAGCCGCATGATGTGCTTTCTTCTCATGTTCTCCCTTTTGGTTCCGCTCATCTGCCCGCGGGGAGATGTGCTGGCGGCGGCGCTTGTCCGTCTGAACAAGACGAAGGCGAGCATCCTCGTTGGAAAGAAGGTGAAACTGAAACTAAAGGGGGCTTCCATCCGCTCCATCCAGAGCAAGGACCAGGCGATTGCGTCTGCTGCAAAAGATGGGACGGTGACAGGGAAGAAGGCAGGAAAGACGACGATAGTCGTTACGGGAAATAACGGGAATCGGTACAACTGTATTATTACAGTAGAGAACGGCCTGACCAAAAACAGTGTGTACCTGACAAAGGGCTATGACACGAAAGTTGCGCTGAAGGGAACAGAGATCGACCAGATCTTATCGGATCATCCCAATGTGGCAGAGGTGACGAAAAAAGGCAAAGCGTCATTTTTGATCAGCGCGAAGAAAAAAGGATCTGCGATTATCAATGTCGTGGGAAAAGATAAGGGGATGTATGCCTGCATCGTCAAGGTGGAATCCCCGAAGCTTTCAAAGACCAATCTGACGCTGTAGGCTGGCGGGACGGCGGTGCTGAAGCTTTCCGGGACGAAACAGAAGGTATCCTGGAGTTCTTCAGACAAGTCTGTTGCAACGGTAAACAGCAGCGGGAAGGTTTCCGCAAAGAAGGCCGGGAGCGCGAAGATCACGGCAAAGGTAGCGAGCGGGAAGTCTTTCAGCTGCAGCGTCAAGGTCAAGAAAAAAGACAAAGTCAAAGATACAGACAAGGACAAAGATCAAGACAGCGAGTCGGATGCTGCGGCAGGCGGGAATAACGAAAGCCAGTCAGGTGCGGCAGCTGGCGGTGGAGGGGCCGGAGCGGGCGGCTCCTCCGCTCCGGGCGGTTCTGGCGGCTCCGGTTCGGGTGGTTCTTCCGGCGGCGGAGCGGGCGGTTCCGGTTCCGGCGGCGGCGGAGCAGGCGGTGGAGCAAGCGGCGGCGGCGGAGCAGGCGGCGGCGGAGCAGGCGGCGGTGGAGCAGCAGGCGGCGGCGGTGCCATTGTACCCGGCGGCGATGGCTCCGGTACGGACGGCAGCACGGACGGCAGCAAAGATGGCAGCGAGGATGCGTCAGATGTGGATCCAAGTATCAAGCATCTGGTGACGTTTGTGGTTGGGGAAGACGCGAATCCAATGGATCCGATCGAAGTGGAGGATGGCACGAGGATTCGCAGCCTGCCGACCCCACGCTATCAAAAATCAGGACTGGCATTTTTGGCCTGGTATTATGACGCGGACTTTTTGCAGAAGGCAGGGGACGATGACAGGATCCGGAAGCCTCTGACACTCTACGCCAAAACGGTCGAGATGTCCGATGTTACACAGACTGCGGACGATGCGGCACGGATCATGGCAGTACAAGACGCGGAGCCGGATTATTCGTTGATGATCGTTTCAACAGACAAGGAAATGTCCGCAGAGGAAGTATTCGAAACGATCCGGGTAAAGAACGTACAGCACAGCGGAGAAGGGAGCAGCGCGGCTTATCAGGCGAAAGCAAACAATATTTCTATAGAAGAAAAAGGTTCCGGGAAGTTTTTGCTCTCCGGGAAACACCTTCTGATCGACCAGCCGGTTGATGGCTTTGAAGAAGGCGCAAGCTATGTGATCGAACTTCCGGATACGGCAGAGGGGGAAACGCCAACGCTGACCTACGAGGGGTATCCGGAGTCTGTACGCGAGTTTGACGTAAACATCCATGCGGAAGAAAAGAACAACATGGAGCTTGCGAGCAACGTCGTCGTGGTGCAGAAGAAGATGCTGGCTACGCTGAAGAATAATGCGGGAGAAAATCTGGAGTATATCGACGGGACATTTTATCGCTTTGTGAATGGCGTCAACCAGGGCGAAAGCGATGAGATCAGCGGAACCTTTACCTTGCAAAAGGACAACGCGGAAGCGAAGGCGCAGGCAAAGAAGCTGGAAGAAAAGCTGGAGGTGGGGACGTCCATCGCGCTTTACAGCGGACACATTGACCCCCAGACAGCCCTGCAGAATCCGGAGGCGTTCAACGAGGACGAGAACAACCACATCGCTTACCTGTCCATCACAGAGGTGGAAGAGGTCAAGGGCACAGATTCCGTGATTTATCATTTTGGAAACGCGGAGCTTTTGGATATCATACGGATGCCGGAGGTGCTGCCTCTGCGGGTGGGGCTGGATCTGGATCTCGACGGGGATCCGAACACCCTGGAGATTCCGCTGGCCGATCTGGACTGGTCCGATGATATTTATTCCTCCGCGAATCTGGATTCCGGAACCACGGTGGATGTGGGAGACTATATCCTGCTTTACCGAGGGACCTATGGCACTGATACAGGCAATGATCCCATGACGCAGGAGGGCGATCTGCTGGAGGTGACGAAGGCGATCGCAGGTGGAACGGGGCACAACCACGTCGGTGATGAAACCGAATATATGACCATCACGACCAAGCCCACGACGCTTGCTGAAGTTGCGGAGTCCGGGGACAGCTACTATCAGGTTCCCATGGATATTGTTGGAGATATGAGCCCGTCCGAGATGGCGAGCCTCGAACGGTCTGTGGAAAAAGAGGCGAAGGAAAGCGGATTCGTGATGGAAGCGGCGCAGTACCTTGCGAAGAAAGCCATTCAGACCGAAGGATTCACCAGTCTGGCGGGACTTCAGGATGAGGAAACGGCCGCGAAGAGTGAGTCTGTCGAAGTGGTCGAAAAATTCCAGAATTCGAAGTATAACGGCGCGGCAGGGAAGGCATCCGGACTGTATACCAAATACAGCGATATGATCGACAGCTATAAGCAGTTTGCGGATGAGGCGGATGACGGCGGCGACGACGAAGTAGAATTCAAAGTGGAAGAGGTTGACTGCGACATTGGCGGAGCAAACGAGCTGCCGGGCGGCTTTGGCGTCACCCTGATGGTGAAGTTTACCGTGGAGATCCCGATTCCGACGTTTTCGGGCGGAGACGATGATGAAGACGGGGACGGGGACGGGGACGAAGACGGCGATGATGATGGCGGAGACGATGACGACGGCGGCAAAGACAAAGACAAAGATAAAGATAAGGATAAGGATAAGGACAAAGACAAAGATAAGGATAAAGACAAGGACAAAGACAAAGACAAAGACGATAAAGATGACGACAAAGACGATGACAAAGACGATGATGATGACGACGATGACGACGACGACGACGATGAGGCGGAAGATGAAAACAAGCTTACCATTGAAGTAACGACGACCTTCACCCAGGAGCTGCAGCTGGATATCGGCTTTTCGGCTTCCATCGAATGGGGGAAGGTGGCATGCATCCCGGTTCCGAAAGACGTTGTCTTCTCACCGAGTTTCACGAACGGTACCTATACCGGCATCAATATCGAAGCGCTGGCCTATACCGGCTCGGATGACGGGATGGGCACAGTCCAGGACGATGCAAACGAGGTGTACGCCGACATCTCCGATGAGCTCAAGTCATTGATGGAGGAAGACGAGGTCGAGGAAGAGGATGAGGCGGAAGGCGTCGCTGGCTGGCTGGCAGGCAAGTACAAGGATATGCTGGACCAGGAGCATGACGCCGTCACACTGGTGGAACAGAAGCTTTATGAATGCGCGTATGATGCCGTGCCGGGTGTCATCGGGCTGGGAATGGAACTGAAGTTCGTTATCACCGTGGATGTGGTGGTTTCGCTGGGAATCGAGTTTTCGTATAAGAACTGCAAGAAAACGACCTATAATATCCATGTGCTGAAGATGAATTGCGACAGTGATACGGTGGAACTGGTAACGCCCGAACTGGACTTCAAGTTCTATGTCATGGGATTCCTGGAAATCAAGGCGGGGTTTGAACTGGAACTATCTCTGCTGCTTGTGGAAGGAATCCTGGGGAAGGCTTCGCTGATCGTGGGCGTGGGTGCCTATGTGGATATCGGCGGTTTCTTCTACTACCATATCAATATCCAGTGGGGCCAGAAGACCATCACAACGACCAGTTATGCCGGAGCGCTCTATGTGGAGCTTGGCATCTATCTGGAGGTCGGCGTGGGCGCGACGGTCGGGAAGAACTACAAGATGATCAAGGCGCAGCTGGCCTCGTTTGAACATACGCTGTATGAGGCGAAGTTCCCGATCAAGCTGATCGGAGAAAAAGAAGTGCCGATCAACTTCGCAACGCCGCAGGATGACTTTGAGGATCTTTCTCTGAAGCAGTATGTGACACGCTACAGGGTTCCGGACGCCTGGTATGAGGTGACAACGCTCTCGCTGGAAGAAGGGGAACTGGACGCCACGACTTATGATGACGACTGCTATCGCTTTGAGTTCTCCAACGACGATTTCGGCTATGATCCGGAATCCCACTGCGTATACCTGAAGGATGGACGCGGCGGAATGGAGACAGAGACCGAAGTCACGATGTCCTTTGCGCGAAGCGGGATCCCGCTGTCCTTTGCAACGATGACGCGGACCTTTAATGTCACCTGGGACAACTACCTGGATGGCTACGCGATTACGCCGTACAGCGAAGGCGGATCCTATGTTCCGGCAACGGTGGGCAAATTCGGCAGTGTTGTGAAAAAACCGAAAAATCCGACGCGCAGGGGCTATATATTTGACGGCTGGTATACCGCAGACGGAAAGGCATATATCTACCCGGAGACGATGCCGTATGAAAGCGTGGAGATCTATGCGCATTGGAAACCGGCAACGAACACGCGCTATGAGGTGGAATATTATCTGGAAGAAGGAAGTGATCCTACCGGAAGGCCGAACTATAACTATGCAGGAAAAGATGTGTACCGGGGTACAACGGATACCACCGTGCGTGTGACACCGAAGAAGTTTGAGGGTTATACCTCGCCCGCGCCGCAGAGTGTCAAGATTCTGCCGAACGGCACAGGCGTGATACGGTATTATTACGACGAGACACGAAGCACGACCACATTCTATACCGGAACTTGCAACGGAAGCCGCGAAAGCACAAAGCATGCGGAAGTGGTATCGAAGATCGGCGAGCCCATCTATGCGCCGGCCATTGCGGTAAACGGATATGACTTTGAAGGCTGGCAAAAAGAGGGCAGCAAATCCCTGATCACACCGGAGGATCTTGCAAGATACGGCGGTGCGCTTCCGCAGAAGGCAGACGGCAGCGACGCAGTGTATGTGGCGCAGTGGAAGACACGGGATGACGTTGCATACCGCGTGGAGTATCTGGTGCAGCAGCCCAGCGGCTTGTATACGGTGCAGGAAGTTGTGAACGGGACAGGGGAATCGGGAGAGGATATCTGCCAGCTCTTGAAGGTCGCAGACAGCGCGCACAAACTGGGAAGCTATGTAATCACACTGGTGCAGATCGAAGAAAAAGATGGACAGGAATACCAGACAGAAAAGACAGGTACGGCAGACGAGCTGTTTGCGGCGGAGCATGTGACTTACGATGGAATGACGATCGGCGGGGCGGCTGTGGAAGCTGCGCCAATCCAGCCGGATGGCAGTACTGTTGTACAGGTGCGTTATAAGCGCGAGGAACACCAGGTCACACTGTATCCTTCCGGTCAGGCGGGAGATGAAAGCAACGTCTACCAGACCTATCAGGCGGTGCATGGCGGGAAACTGGCGCTGCCGGAACCGCAGCGGGCAGGTTATACCTTCAATGGATACAAAGACGCGAATGGCAATGTGGTACCGCGCAATGCGTACACCGGGACCTATGTGGTCAGCGTTGATAAAGACGCGGCGTATACCTCCCTTGGCTGGACCGTCAATACCTATCAGGTGAACTACCATGCGCGCGGCGGCAGTATGAGCGGAGCGGAAACACAGGACTTTACCTACGATGTGGAGCAGGAACTGGCTGCAGAGCCCACGCGGAATGGATACACCTTCCTTGGATGGAAGGATGCTTCAACTGGAGAAATCTATGAGGCGGGCGCGTCTGTAAAGAACCTGACAACCAAAAACAAAGGAATTGTTGATCTGTATGCGCAGTGGGAGGACCAGTACGCGGATCAGAAAGTATATCAGTATGTGGACATCCTCTATACGGGACTGGAGAGCGGCGATGTCAATGACAATCCGGAGCAGTACCGTCTGGGAGAAGAGACCTGGCTGCAGGAAGCGAGGCGGACCGGCTGGACATTCCTGGGCTGGGACGATGGATCCGGAGCTGGACCGCAGAAGACCTATGTCATTCCGGAGGAGAGCACGGAAGTGCTGTCGCTGGAAGCCAAGTGGGAAAAGGTGACGTATGCATTGCAGCTATACAACGAAACCGGATTGTACCTGACCAGGCAGCTGGGATACGGGGATTCCCTGGCGAATGTCCTGATGCCGAGCCAGGCGGGCTACAGCCTGAAGGGGTGGAAGGATCTGGAGACAGGCGAAGTTTCACAGTCCGCGCAGCTTCCGTACCAGACGATGCCGGAACGGAACCTTTCGCTGCAGGCGCAGTGGGAGGCGGCAGTCTACCAGGTTGATGCACAGAACCTATACGATGCGAAGATGGATCCGATCACCTATACAATGGATGACGGGAGTATGATGCTTCCGGGGCCGCGTGTGACACGGACGGGATACGATTTCGTGGCATGGTATACCACAGCGGATTTCCAGAACGAAAGCAAGATCGAACTGCTGCGGCCGGTGCCGTATAACCTGACGATTTACGCGAAATGGACGCCGCGGAGCTACACGATCCAGTTCCAGGGGAACGGAGGGAAGCACGGGTCGAGCGGAGAGTCATTCACCACAGCGGATTATTTGTTTGGCAGTGGAGGAAAACTGGCGCTCGAAGACAGTTATTTTGAACGGCCAGGTTATATCTTCAAAGGATGGTCGAAGACCAGCACGGGCAGTGCCCAGTACCAGAAGGGAGCGGATTCGGACCAGTTCTATACGGGCAATCCGTTGATCAATCTCTATGCGGTATGGGTGCCGATTACCTACAGCATTATATATAATAATGTAGAAACTGGAGCGGACGCGAATGCATCTGAAAACAAGGAGTCGTATTCTCCGGAAGACGCCGATCTGATGCTGCAGGATCCGAGCGGAATCCAGGATGGATTCCAGTTCCTGGGATGGTATTTCGACACGAATGGAAATGGAAAGGCGGATGAGAAGGATGAAGAGGTAACAAACCTGAAGCTGAAAGGCGAAAGTGAGGATAAGGTGCTTTACGCGCGGTGGGCGCATGCCGGGATCTTCAGCCTGGATCTGGAAGAGTCTACGGAAGAATCTCCTGAGGGAGATGGAGAGACCACTTTTACGATCACACGGACGATCCCGCACGGAGCAGAGGTTTCCACGGATCCTCAGCGCGTGTACTTCCGGACGATCAACGGAACCGCGATCGGCGGAACCGCAGAAGCGATCAATTTCCTGCACGTAGGCGGAGCCAATGCCTATGCGCAGTTCTCGGATACGGAGTGCTACTCTATGGTGGAGAACCAGCGGAACGACGGTACGATGGACAAGACGAGCGGAAAGGCGGAGGCGCAGTTTACGGTCACGGAGGAGAACGCGTGTACGCGGTACTTCGGCAGCCTGGCTGCAGCGTCCGCAAACGAGGAAGACGGCGTCTATGCGCATATGTTTGTTCTGAATACAAACAGGCAACGGTACTATACCGCAGAACTGTATCGGATCAGCAGTACGCAGGGAAGGGCGACCGGGGTGTTTGAAGATGGTGAAAAACGTCTTACGGTAGACCGGATTATGACGATCCCGGACAACTATGTATTGCAGGCAGGCGGCCAGCAGTATATCAATATCAACAAGTTCGTGGAGCTGCATGAAGATGACCACTATGTGGACAATATGTACGATTATAATCCGAAGGTCTATTTCCGGAAGAATCTGATGGAAGAAGTCTTTGGCAGGAAGGATGTCATATACTATTTGGCGGCATCTGATGCGAAGCTTACGCTGGGATTCTATTACTGGTTTACAAGGAAAAAGGGAAACGGAAATTCCAATATGCATTTGATCTTCTACATGGGTAATGATGAAAAGGAAACGATCGTCTCAGAGCAGCGCTTCAACAGCGACCGGTTTAAGGGAAACGAGGACATCGGGTTTAATACATATGGCTTCGTTGACGGAAGCCTTGGCTATACATATAAGCAGGAGTGGCACGAAGCAACCGAGGATGAGCCAGAAAGTGGAGATAAAGTCTGGGAGAAATCAGAAAAAGATAAAAACAGTAATTTTGATCATGGATTCGAGGCTGGAAAAGGAGAATTCCTGGAATCGGAAGTCAACTGGTTCGATTTTGTCGATGCGGATTTCTGGTTCACCGGAGATATCGACGATGATAACACGGTGTACTGGCTGCATGACTGGAGAATCCGGGTCAAAACATCGGATGATACCCGGGCACCTGACCAGGTGGGCATCGCTCCGGCTGCAACGACGGACTACAAGGCGGGCGATACGGTGCGTTTTTCAGTCATCTATGATGAGTTGATCAAGGAAGCAACGGATGTGCAGATTGACGTAAACAACGAGCAGATCCAACAGTATATGCCGGTTGAGAATGTACAATTCATCGGCGGCGTAGGGACGAACATCCTGGTCTTCGAAGGAACGGCCACCAGAGATTTTTCCAATACAACCTGGCCCGGCAGCGGAACCAATAAGGAGCTGCTGGAAGTCACACCGGTTAATGGCGGACATGTCAAAGACGTGATCGGCAATGGCTGATCGGCAGTGATGCGGCTGGCGGCTGATGCGGCTGGCGGTTGAGAAAGCCCCCCCGGCGCTTCCCAAAGCGGGAAGCGCCGGGGGATTTGTTTTACCCGGCTGCCCCGGATGAATTTGTTTTACCCGGCTGTCCCGGATGGAGTTTATCAATATCAAGGGCTGTTTTTTTGCGGATTGCGAATTTGGGTATGGCTTGAAATTTTTCGATGTTTCTGTTAGTATCAGGGAAGGGGGGTGATCGGGAAATGGCAGAGACGAAAAGCAGTAAAGGAAGAACCGGATATTGAGATGGGTGACAGGACGACGAAGATCGTGTTAAATGCAGCAGGGACGCAGCGGGATGTCAGTAAACCGCTCAGGGCGTTCCTGGATTATGTTGCGGGGAAACTG
>CADBTO010000313.1 GCA_902797565.1 uncultured Lachnospiraceae bacterium | reverse complement strand
TTCGCGGGCAATCTGCCGAAGTTTTTCCACCAGTTCCAGCTGATAGCGGATATCCAGATAGGAAGCCGGCTCGTCCAGGATCAGAATTCCGGGTTTCTGGCAGAGCGCACGTGCAAGCAGCACGCGCTGCCGCTGCCCGTCACTGAGCTGGTCAAACAGGCTCCCTGCCAGTTCCAGAATCCCCATCCGCTCCATGCACTGCTGCGCTGCCGCTTTGTCCGTTTCAGAAAGCTTTCCCAGATACCCGGTATAGGGATAACGCCCGCCCTCCACCACTTCCCTGCAAGTCATCCATGGAAGCCGCTTCCGTTCTGTCAAAAGCGTGGCAATCCGCTTCGCCACTTCTTTTCTGGGTAATTCCTGCAGGCTTTTTTTACAGGACACGGCTTGGCTTCCTGAACTTCCCACATCCACCAGCACTTCGCCTGAAAGCAACGACAGCTGCCCGGATACGCTTTTCAGGAGCGTGGACTTCCCGGTTCCATTGGAACCAAGTACAACAAGGATCTCGCCCTGGCGGAGCGAAAAACTGACATGCTCCGCCACAGCTTTCTGCCCCTTTTTTCCATGATATCCGATGCGGTATCCGATGCAAAGATCCCGCGCTTCCAGCAGCACGATCCCTCCTGCATTCGGAATGCCTGTTTCCCTTTGATCATCCGCTCCACACATCTTTCTTCTCCGCCCTTCTTGATTTATGCTGCTTTTTCAGCTTTTTCCCCGGCTTTTTCCCCGGCTTCGTTATACAAGCCGATTCGTCACGCATCCCCCGTTCGATGTACCAGCACCCAGATCACCACCGGTGCACCGAAAAACGCCGTAACCGTACTGATCGAAAGCTCCGTCGGCGCAAACAGCGTCCTTGCCAGAAGGTCACAAAACAGACAGAATACCCCGCCCCCCAGAAAACAGGCCGGTATCAGGATGATCGGCTTTGCCGTGGCAAACATCCGTTTCATCAGCTGGGGCACTGCCACGCCCAGAAAAGAAATCGGGCCGGCAAACGCCGTCACACAAGCGGAGAGGATACTGGAAACCAGAACCAGGCAGATCCGCAGGAAACGCAGGTCCACCCCGACATTCCGCGCAAATCCCTCACCCATCAGAAGCGCGCCCATCGGCTTACTGAGCAGGAACGCTGCCGCCCAGGATACCACCACGACCGGGACAATCCACGCCACCTTGTCCCATCCGATTCCGGAAAAACTGCCCTTCGACCAGTTATGCAGGTTCACGATATTGGCGTCATCCGCAAACGTAACCAGGAAATCCGTTGCCGCCGAACAGATATACCCGATCATAATCCCGCAGATGACGAGCGCGGACATCCGCTCCGTCTGCCGTGCCAGAAGCATGATAAAGCCCATCGAACACATCGCTCCCAAAAACGCGGAGAGTACCATTTCCCCGGAAGAAAGCAGCCTGCCAAACCGCAGGCCGCCAATCATTGCAAGCGCAACAAACAATTTCGCCCCGGAAGAAATGCCCAGCACGAACGGCCCGGCAATCGGATTGGAAAAAAACGTCTGGAGCAGAAAACCGGATACCGCCAGCGCACCTCCCAGCATTGCGGCAGCAATGAGCCGCGGCATCCGAAGCTCCCGGATAATCTGCGAAGCCATGGCATCATCCCCGCCCGAAGCCCCCTGCATCAGGATTCCCAGTACCTTTCCCGGCGGCACTTCCACACTGCCAATGCACAGATTCATCGCAATGCTGAGCAAAAGCAATGCAGCCAAAAACAAAAACCATACACTTCGCCCCCTCTGGCGGCTCTTTTTTCCCATCATCGTTCCTCATCCCCTTTTCCCGGCTGCTTCCTATTCCAGCTTCTTCAGATACCGCAGCTTTTGCTCCTGTACTTCTCCCCCGGATAAGATCGCCTGGAAATCCCGCATCACATCCACCACTGCGCTGCTTTTTTGAAACAGGCTCTGCCGCATGCAATAGACATTTCCTGTCTTTACGGCAGCAAACTCTTTGAAAAAAGCAGCTTTTTCTATCAGATCCGACAACCGCTCCAGTTCCCCTTCGATCGTGCCGTTATAAACCAGAATATCCGCGTCTTTCGCGCCCTGATAAAACGTTTCCAGATCCAGATTCTGCGATGCTTTTGTCTGCTGCGCCTGCTGTGTTTCTTCTTTCGCATCCGGACTGCCCGCATCTTCTTCCGTGTCCGGTTCGCCCGGATACAGATAGCGTCCTCCCGCCTGCCGGATCAGCTCCGGGATATAATCATCCTTGCGCCGCACGTTCGCATAACCTGCGGCAGAAACCGAAAAAACAGCCACGCTTTTTTTCTCTTTCTTTTGCCTGGCTCCCGCCTTATTTGAAATCCGTTCAAACTGTTTCCGCGCTTTTTCAAAAAACGCATCCGCCTCCTGCTCTTTCCCGCAGAGCAGACCATAAAGCCGGATCCACTCCAGACGCCCCAGCGGATGCTTCTCATAACTGGAATATTCCACCAGCACCGGAATCCCCAGCTTTTCCAGCTGCTCCTTGATCTGCGGACGATGATAAATCATCGTGTTTTCGATTGCAAGACCACACCCTTCATCCAGAATCACTTCAAAATCCGGCGCACTGTATTTCCCCACATACAAGATCTCATCCTCCCGGACACGCTCCGAAATCTCCGGTATTGTCCAGTTTCTGCTTTCCGTGCTGGTCATCGAGACACTTCCGATCGCACCTGCCTGCAGGAACAGATCCATCGCGGAGGAAGAAGCAAGGTACAGGGAAGTGCAGGGCTGGCGAAGAACCTGAATGCCAGAATCCAAATCGGAGGGAACTTTCGTCCCCTCCGGTACCAACGCGAATTGCTGATCGCCAGTAATATGAATCAGGTACACGCCATCTTTCCGCTCTTCCACAGAAAACTGCGTAGCATAAGACGTCTTTCCCTGAGATTTGATGCTGCCTGAATCAAAGCGGAGCGTGTATTCGATCAGATACGGCTTGCTCATTGCCGTCGTATCCGCCTTGACCGGCATCGGATAGTCAAACCCGGAAACCGGGATCTCAAAGACGGAATTACCGGACGTATTCACCGGATCGTAACGCTTTCCTCCCACTTCCATAAAGTCATATTTATTGCTGCTCCATTCAATCCGCGCGGTCATCTTCCCATCTGCATCAACGGAAAGTACCGCAGGAGACGTAACGCTCGCACGACCGGATCCGCCGGAAAGCTCCACATCCACGGTATAGCTTCCTGCTGCAAGATCCAGCTGCGTTCCGGCAGCCTTCCGCCCGTTTTTGAACGCCTCATCCGGCAGGGAATCCGCCCGGAACAGGAGCGTCCGGTCATACCACTTTTCCTTGCGCTTGCTGAATGCCGCACACGGAACCTCTGCATCCAGTGCAGAAACGGGCAGTGTAAACGTCCCCATTTCATCCGACTGCGCCGCCAGCGGAATAAAATCCGCTTCCTCTGCCGCTGCAGCCTCCGCCCCGGTCCCGGGATACAAATACAGGTATGACTTGCTGGTCATATACAAGATTGCCTGCATCGACCCTTCTTCTACAACCAGCTCCACATGATCCGCCTTAAACATCGAAGAACTGGATTTCATCTCAACCGGATAGGTTCCGGGAACCAGCTCCCCGGCTTCCACGGCTTCCATGCCCTCTTCGAGCACGGATTCCACCGTTGTCATCTCATCCGCTCCCGCTACCGCCGATGTGTCAGTGCCGGAGCCTCCCGCCCCATCCGTGCCGTTGCCTGAAGCGTCTGATCCTGCCCCATCGCTGTCAGAGGCGCCTGACCCTTCTGCAGCGTCCTGGCTAGCCTCGTCAGGCGCATTGGCGCTCTGTCCCGCAGTATTCGCACAGCCGCACAATGTCCCCAGAACCAGCATCAGCACCAGTGCCAGACTCCCGGACAGACGCCGCGCACCGGACAAACAATGCCCCTTGGACAAGCCCTTTAATTCTTTTATTTTTCTCATATGTTTTCTTCTTTTACTCCATCCCTGATTCCATAGCCGCCAGGGGCTTCCTGCCTTTGCCAGCCCGTCAGGAAAGCGTTTCCATTGCAGCCTTTGCA
>CADBTO010000312.1 GCA_902797565.1 uncultured Lachnospiraceae bacterium | reverse complement strand
CTTCTTTTCTGGAAACGAGATTTTGAAGGGGTAGAGTACATGGATAACCATGGTTTTCTTTGCGGCCTTGTACTGCGTTGTTTTTGATGTACGGACTGTGATGGTCGCAGTGCCCTTGGAAATGCCGCGGATTTTTCCGTGTTTGCCGACACGCACGATGGCCGGATTGCTGGACGTAAAGGAGAACTTCCCGTTCCCGTTGTACCGGATGGGAAGGTTCTTTTTTTTGCCAATCCTGATGCGTGCAGACTTTTTGAGAAAAAGTTTCGGGGGTTTGCGTTTCGTGGTTTTTGCCGGGGATGCGGCGTTTTCGTCTTCGCCCTCCGCATCTTCATTTATATCTTCATCTTCTGCGTCGTCATTGTCAATGTCTTTCGCGCTGTCTATTCCGTCACCACTGTCTTTTACACTGTCACCGTTGCCGCCACTGTCACCGCTGTCCTGCACACCGCCGCTGTCACTGCCGCCACTGCCGCCGTTGCCATCGCTGCCTTTCAAACTGCCACTACCGCCACTGCCACCGCTGACCTTCGCACTGTCACTGCTGTTGCCATCGTTGGCTTTCAAACTGTCACTGCCGCCACTGCCGTCGCCGTCTTTCGCACTGCCGCCACTGCCATCGCGGCCCGTCACGCCGTCGCTGGACGAAGGATTCGCGCCTGTACCGTTATCTGCTCGCACTGTATCACCGATCGCCTGCGCTTCTGCAGGCAGCGAGATGCTCTGGCCGCCCAGACTGGAACACGAAAGTAGTATGCCAGCCAGTATGGCGCAGAATGATTTGCATGTTTTTCTTCGTTTGTCCGTAAAGTGTGTCATCGTCGAATCCTCCTTCCGCGGCGTTGTGGTAAAAGAAAATCCCGGCTTGCAAACGCTGGGATGGTATGATAAGATCAAAAAAACGCTGTATGCAGACAAGTATAATCCGATTTTAATAGAAATACAAGCTTTTTTCCGTTTTTTCATTAAAAATCAAATTCAAATCAGGGAGTACAAACGATGTCAGACAAAATGATCCGCATGACTGCGGCAAATGATACGATCAGGGCATTCGCGGTTTCGGCAGGGGATACGGTTGAAGAAATGCGCAGGCGGCATGGAACCTCGCCTGTGGTGACGGCTGCGCTTGGACGGCTGCTCTGTGGGGCAGCGATGATGTCCATGATGGAGAAGGACGAGGAAGATCTTCTGACACTGCAGGTTTCCGGGGACGGGCCAATCGGAACGCTGACGGTAACGGCAAGCGGGGGCGGCGTGCTCAAGGGGCTGGCAAGCCATACGGATGTGGAAGTTCCGCCGAAATACGCCGGGAAGCTGGATGTGGGCCGTGCCGTTGGGCATGGAGTGCTTCGGGTGATGCGGGATACTGGTGCACCAGAACCCTATGCAGGAACGGTGGAACTTGTAAGCGGTGAGATTGCCGAAGACCTGACGTATTATTTCGCCCAGAGTGAGCAGACCCCGTCTGCCGTTGGACTGGGGGTATTAGTGGACAGGGATTGTCGTGTGGCGGAGGCGGGCGGCTTTATTGTCCAGCTGATGCCGGATGCGGCAGAGGAAACGATCGCCGCATTGGAAAAAAATATCGGAGAACTGCCGCAAGTGACAGCGCTGCTTTCAGAAGGCGCTGCGCCGGAAGACATTCTGGAGCGCGTGTTGTCCGGGCTTTCCCCCAGAGTATTAGAACACAGGGACGTTTCATATCGCTGCGATTGCAGCAAGGAGCGTGTCATCCGCTCCCTGCTCGCCATTTCCAGAGCAGACCTGGTGGAGATGGTCTCGGAGGCCAGGGCAGATGGCAAACCGATTGAGGCACGCTGCCATTTCTGTAACGAAACGTATGTGTTTTCTCCGGAGGAACTGGAACGGGCTGCGCGTATTACTGTATGAATACTGGATATATATAAAATAATTTACAAAAATCTAAAAATCCACTTGAAATCTAAAATATTTTGTATTAGAATAAAAAACAAGACAGGAAGGATGGGGGCAAGCAAAAAAATAATTAAAAAAAATACAAAATGGGAGGGGTTTCAAATGAACTGCAACGATTTCAAAGCCACGGAGTACAATACGCCTTTTATCACACAGCGGGCCGATCCGTTCCTTTGCCAGCGGCCGGGAGGCGGGTATTATTTCCTGGGATCCGTGCCGGAGTATGACCGCATTGCCCTGCGGCAGGCGGACCCGTTGGCACAGCTGCCTGGAGCGCAGGAACGCGTGCTCTGGACGAGGCATGAGAGCGGCCCGCAGAGTCTGCATATCTGGGCACCGGAGCTGCATTACCTGTTCGGCGGCTGGTATATCTACTATGCGGCGGGGGACAAGGACGATGAATGGGCGATCCGCCCCTATGTCCTCCATTGCAAGGGAGATGACCCGATGGCGGACGAATGGGAGGAACTTGGGATGATGCATGCAGCGGCAGATGATGAGTTCTCATTCCATGCGTTTTCACTGGATATGACGGTGTTTGAAGCGGACGGCGTTCCGTACTGCATCTGGGCGGAAAAAGTCGGGGTCGGGAAGCAGATTTCAAACCTTTATATTGGAAAGCTTTCGGCAGCAAATGAACTGGAAACGGTACAGGTTTTGCTGACAACGCCGGATTATGCGTGGGAGCGGCACGGGTTCTGGGTGAATGAAGGTCCGGCGGTGCTCTTCCATGATGGGAAGATTTTTGTGACGTTCTCTGCAAGCGATACCGGTGCAGCGTATTGTATGGGCGAGCTCTGGGCAAAGGTGGGGGACGACCTGCTGGATCCTGCGAACTGGACAAAGAAAAACCGCCCGGTTTTGGCGACGGACTGGGAGAAAGGGATTTTCGGCCCGGGGCACAACTGCTTTACGAAGGATGAAGACGGCGCAGACATCTGTGTCTTCCATGCCCGCCAGTATGACGAAATTATCGGGAATCCACTGTATGACCCGAACCGCCACGCGATGATCCTGCGTATGGAATATGACGCGGAAGGGTTTCCGGTGTTTGACCTGTCCAATATCCGCAGCATCGCGTAAAACCGAACAAGCAAATAAAGATTGAGGGAATTGCCCCCGTCCGGGCCTGGATATCAGGCAGGACGGGGGATTTTTCTTTTATCGCACGGGCTGCGTGTGGAGAGTTTCGGCATACGCCGACGCAGCCCGGCGGGCGAGCAGGGAGGGATTAGCATCCTCCCCGCTCGATTGTGACGGCTGCGTGAATATCTGGTGATCAAGATTAACGCTTACTTAAATTCGTTTACATGTAGAATATTTTTGTGGATATATAGAAATGGGTGGGGTTATAGAAAAAGTGCACAAAAACAAGACAGATAACTTGGGTAGTGTTCACAAATCTATTGCTTGTCTTTAGTTTTTTCTAAAATACTATTGACAGAATTAAAAAATAGGAGTAGTATAGGCTCATCCAATGAACGAGACAAAAACAGAGCGGAAAATCAGAACGGAATAAAACAGAGAAAACAAGAAATTTGCATTTCAAGAATTGAGGAGGAAGTTGAAATGAAACATCGTTTTTTTAAGAAGGTAACGGCATTCACACTGGCAGCTGTGATGGCAGCAGGACTGGCACTGACGGGCTGCGGCGGCTCCGGTTCATCCGGCGGCAGCGGCGGGGAATCTGCTTCCACATCAACCAGCAGTGAGGAAACTGCAGAAAAGAAGAAGCTTTCAGTCTTCATCTTCGCAAACGACCACGAGTCCCCGATCTACAAGGACATGATCGCGAAGTACCAGAAGGAGCATGAAGACAAGATCGAAAGCATCGACGTACAGATCACAACGCAGGACGAGTACAACACAACGCTGACAGGTATGATGACAGCAGGAGACCTTCCGGATGTGTTCTACGTTGGGCCGGAATCCGTGAAATCCTATGTGGATAACGGCTATATCGCAAACCTGCAGCCGATCCTGGACAGCCAGGGAATCTCAACGGACGGGCTTGTGGCACAGGAAACGCTGGACAGCTACCGTTACGACGGCACGAAGGTTGGGAGCGGAGACCTGTACGCATTGCCGAAGGATGCTTCTGTATTTGCATATGCATACAACAAAGACCTGTTTGATAAAGAAGGCATTGATTATCCGGATCCTGAAAATCCGTATACCTATGATGAGTTCGTGGAAGTCTGCAAGAAGTTCACG
>CADBTO010000311.1 GCA_902797565.1 uncultured Lachnospiraceae bacterium | reverse complement strand
TGTTCTTCCTGTTCTTCTTCTGGCTGTATTTCCGGCAGAAATTCCGTGATCTCGTGCTTCTTTAACATCATGTATACCCAGCGCCGGATCAGGTCATAAATAACTGCGAATACCGGCACGCCCATGAGGATTCCGGCGATTCCAAAGAATCCGCCGAATGCCGTAATCGAGAACAAAACCCAGAATCCGGACAGCCCCACGCTTTCCGAAAGCATCATCGGCCCCAGCACGTTCCCGTCAAACAGCTGCAGAAGGACAACAAAGACCACAAAAAACAGGCTGCAGATCGGAGAATCAATGAGTATGATCAGCGCTGACGGAATGGCTCCGATGTATGGCCCGAAAAATGGGATGACATTGGTCACGCCGACGATCACCGCAATCAAAACTGCATTGTCCATCCCCATTGTAAACTGCATAATCAGACAGAACACATAACAGATCACACCGACCACCGCGCTGTCCGCGATTTTCCCTCCGAAAAACCCGACAAAGGTTTTGTCAATGAATACAAACTCATCCAGAATTTTCTCTGCATACTCCCGCTTGAATACGGAATATACCAGCATCTTTGCCTGGCGTCCGAATTTCTCTTTGCTAAGAAGGATATAGATGCAGACAATGATACCAATCATGAGATTGTACAGAACCCCGACAAGGGAGCCGAAGGCACCAACCACACCTCCCACAGTACCTGTAAGGGAAGGCAGGATATTGGCTTTGATCCAGGCAGGACCGTTCACCTTCACGGTTTCAATGGCCTGGCCGACATACTTGTCCACCAGGGGATTGGTCGTTGTATACTTGTTAAAAAACGTCTCTAATTCTGTCAAGGCACCCGGTATTGCCTGCGCAATGGATACCAGGCTGTCCGCCAGTGCCGGAATGACCATCACAAGCAGCAGCGTAATAATCAGGATACTGGCCAGCATAACAAGAAGCACAGAAATCGCTTTTGCAATCCCCGTCCTTTTTTCTGTAAGCAGCCCGATCATCTTTCCTTCAATCCAGTTGTACGGCGTTTTCAGCAGATACGCGATGACTCCTCCATAGATAAAGGGGGTCAGGATAGACAGGACCGAACGGAATCCCCTGCGCAGCCCGTCAAACCGGAAGATCAGGAAGAAAAAGATGACAGAAAGCGTCAGCCCAAGAAACAGCGGCATGGCTGTTCGAAATGATTTTTTGAAAAATTCTTTCATGATTCTTTCCCTTCATAGTTTGTTTGTGTTTCAAAAACCCATCCTGCATTATAGCCATTCGTTCCAATGCTGTCAATAGAAAAATCAAAAAAAAATTCAAAAAAATCCTGTTTTTCAGGAGTAAAAAATAAAATAAAAAATATATCCAAAAAAAATGGATTTTTTCTTGACAAACGATTCTTTCAGGCGTATACTGTCCACACCGGCCGTCACATATGAGAGGAGGAACGCTCATGAAAACCAAAACCGTAGGATCTGTGCTTCGGAAATACAGAAAAGCAAACGGTATGTCCCAGCTGCAGCTGGGAGAGGAATTGCGGAAAGCGGGCTTCCATGCACAGCGGAGTGCCCTGAGTGCCTGGGAAAAAGATGTTGCGCTGCCCGGACTGCATACCTTCTTTATGATTTGCAAAATCTACGGGATCACAAATATCTATGATGAGTTTATTGGAAGCTATCATCCGGACGACCCCTTGTCCTGCCTGAACCAGGAAGGCCGAAAGAAAGTACTGGATTACATTGATGACCTGGCGGCATCTGGACGATACGAAAAGGAATCCGTTTCCATCCTCCCCTTCACCCGGACCATCCGCCTGTTCCAGCTTCCTGCTTCTGCGGGAAGCGGCGAATTCCTGGATGGGGAAGATTATGAGACGATGCAGGTAGGCCCGGAAGTCCCGGAATCCGCAGATTTTGGAATCCGTATCCATGGAGACAGTATGGAACCACGCTTTATCAACGGGCAGATTGTCTGGGTAGAAAAAAGGAATGATCTTTCCAATGGAGAGATCGGGATTTTTTTCCTGGATGGCAGCGCGTACTGCAAAAAGCTGCACCGGGGACGCCATGGAAGTATTTCGCTGCTGTCCATCAATCCCGCTTATGAACCCATCCCGATTACGGAAAATAGCGATTTCCGTGTATTTGGGAAGGTTGTTGGATAGGTTATTGGATCGATTCGAAAGGATTGGGCAAAGCAAAAGAAGCAGATGAAAAAGGAGGAAAACAATGCCATTTATTGATTCAAAAATTACAAAGAAATTGGATGCAGACGCGAAAGAGCGGATCAAGTCCAAACTGGGTGAGTACATCAGTACCCTGCACAAGACGGAAACATACCTGATGGTCGGGATCGAAGATGATTATGACCTCTGGCTGGGCGGGAAAAAGCTGGATGGCGGCGCATATGTCTCTGTAAGTTTGTACGGAAGCGCATCCCCAGCGGATTACGAAAAGCTCACCGGGCAGATCTGCAGCCTCTACGAAGCAGAGCTTGGAATCCCTGGGGACCGTGTATATGTCACGTACCATCCAGTCAGCGACTGGGGGTGGAATGGGAGGAATTTTTAACGTTCGGTTCTTCCAACCAGATAGTCCAGGGAAACACCGTACAAATCCGCCAGTTTGGAACCGGTCAGAATCGGAAGTGCCCGCTGCCCGGTTTCATAACGGCGGTATACCTCCCTGGCACAACCCAGGCTGTCTGCCACTGACTGCTGGGTCAGATTATTTTTCTTCCGGAGTTCTTTAAGCCGGACATAGAAAGAGGGATCGATTACCCGTTGCTGCATCATTGCTTGTTCTCCTTTCATAAACCTTGAAAATAGTCACAGAAAAACCATCCGTATGGATATGTTTTGTAAATTTTTAATAAGCAGTCATATAGTGTAATACAGTATAATACAAGCTGTCACCATATGCAAGCATTATTTTGAGAAAATCCGTATTTTTTACATGGGGAGAGGATTATGACAGGGAAAACCAGTACTTTTTTTGCGGCTGTTTCCAGAATGAAATATATCGAGCGCTGGTCATTGATGCGCTCCAGCCGCCCGGAGTCTTTATCCGAGCATTCCCTGGAAGTGGCAATGATCGCGCATGCCCTCTGTACGATCGCAAACATACGGTTTGGGAGAACACTGAATGCGGAAAAAGCCGCATTGGTCGGTTTGTACCATGACGCGTCTGAAATCATTACCGGGGATCTTCCAACACCGATAAAATACTACAATCCGGATATTCGGGATGCCTTCAAAGGCGTGGAGGCAAAAGCGGACGAACGGCTGATCTCCAAACTACCGGAAGACCTGCAGCGTGTATATACAGAGATCTTCCTGCCGCAAGACGCGGATGATGATGAAGCATACATGCGCGGACTGGTGAAAGCAGCAGACAAGCTTTCGGCACTGATCAAATGTATCGAAGAACGGAAGAGCGGAAACAGCGAATTCCGGATGGCAGAAAAGTCGATACAGGAATCATTGGACCGTATGTGCGAATCATTTCCGGAAGTACAGATGTTTCTGGACGAATTCCTCCCCCCCTATGGGGGGACGCTGGATGAATTAAAATAAGGGAAGAAGCAGACTGCTTCTTCCCCAGACTTCTCCCTGCTTGACGCAAGGCATATATTATGTTTCATCCGGCTGGGGCACGTCATCGATCAGGATCTCATAACTGTCCCCCAGGGAATCTTTGACCACGCATCGGATGCTTTCCGGTACATGATAGCTCCCTTTCTTCGCTTTATATTTCAATTTGAATTTCGTGCTTTTTGCACCTTCCTTGGTTTCCTTGAACTTGTATACGGAAGACGAAATCTTCTTGTCCGTATCTGCATCATATAAGACGCATTTTTTTACAGAAATTCCCTTGACAGCTTTCCATTTCAGCTTGAAGGTATAGATCACCTGCGGCAGTGACTTGGAGACAGAGGCTTCATCCGCGGATCCATTATCCGCTGCATCTTTTGCTGCAGTTTCCGGCGTCCCGTCCTTGGAATCTCCCGCAGCAGTTTCTGATGTCCCGTCTTTGGAATCTCCCGTGACGTTCTCCGGTGTTCCATTCGCAGCGTCCGCCGCTGAATTCCCCAGTGTTCCGTCTGCGGCACCTTCTGCAGCAGTTTCCGGCGTTCCATTCGCGGCGTCTGCCGCTGCGTTCCCTGCTGTGCCATCCGTGGTATCTGTCGCTGCGTTCCCCGTTGTCCCATTTGTGGCGTCTGTCATCATATTCCCTGTTGTCCCATTCGTGGCATCTGCCGCTGCGTTCCCTGCTGTGCCATCCTTTGCATCTGCCGCTGCGGTTCCCGTTGTCCCATTCGCGGCATCTGCCGCTGCGTTCCCCGTTGTCCCATCTGCTGCACCTTCAATCCCTGCTGCCTTCAGGAACAGGATCGACGATTTTTCTTTCTTTGACACAGAAACCTGTTTGTATTTCGGGCCAATGATGGTGGCTTTCATATTTTTAAGCTGGTTTTTCTTGTGGGACGTCGTGAACTTGACGACTGTAGGGCTGCTGTACACAAGCTTCCGTATGGATACATTGTAATAATAAGATTTCACATAAAAAATATACGTTGTCTGGGACTTGAGGACAACCCGCGCATTCCCCTTGTTTGTAGCTGCAAGTCCCGTTGTCAGGGCAAATTCGGACTGCTTCGTATCCCCTTGTTCCTGATACAGGACCCGATAGCCTGCGGCCCCGGATGCCTTGCTCCATGATATGGTTACAATCGAATGGTCTCCATCCAGCGTATCTTTGATCACAACACCCGATGGCTTGGAAGGTGCTGCTTCAGCAACAATTCCGTGAATCAGACTTTCACCTGCACTGCCCGGAACTCCGGAAAGCGGCGCAGAAAAAGACAGGAACGTACAACAAATGGCCAAAGCCGCTCCTGCGGCCGGCTTCCATGACGGAAGTGTCAATTTCAATGCCATAAGAATCCTCCTACTATCAGATCTGGCAGGATCCACTATAAAATCCCGCCGCGGCAATAATCTATGTACCCATTCAATGGCTTTTACGCAAAATAGCTTCTATGAAAAATGTTCTATGCCAAAATTGTTACAATTTTATTACATTTTTTCGTATAAATCAAGCTTTTTTAGAAAAAAACCAGAAAATTATAGCAATCCCTTTTCCTGTATGATATAATTATGAATATTTACCGTGATATAGGGGGAATGTGTGTTCCCCTGGTACTTAACAGACTTTATCGTAGAAAGGGGAGATACTATGGCATTATCATCAGGCACAAACAAGGGGAGTACGCAGCATGCAAAGCCTGCCAAGACACCGGGACTTGGAATCCAGGCGAAGCTTTTGCTGTCCATTATCCCGACCGTTGCAATCGCACTCCTTGCCATCGGCCTGGGAACCGGGATTATGAGCCAGAGAATCATCAATCAGGCAACATCCAGTCAGATGACCGCAACGCTGGGAGAATTGGAGAATTTCGTGAACGGGCAGCTGGCGGAAGTGAAGCGAACCGCAAAAACACTGGCACAGTCCGTAGCAGGGACATACAAAGAGGCATCCCTGTCTGCATACAAGGATGCGTTTGGCGCAGTCGTTTCGGATAATGACATGCTCATGGGCGCAGGGATCTGGTTTGAACCAAATGTCTACGATGCAAATGAAAAATATGTCGGCCCTTATTGGTACAAAGAAGGCGGACAGATTGTCGAAACTATGGAATATTCCAATGCATCTTATGACTACTTTAACCAGGAGTATTACCAAAACGCGAAAAAAATGAGTACCATCGATGCCGTGATCACGAATCCCTATTATGACGAAACCAGTGGACAGATCATGGCAAGCTGCTCTTCACCCATCCTGGAAAACGGAAAATTCATCGGATGCATCACAGTGGACCTGATGCTTTCTTCGATTCAGGAAGAATTTTCCAGCATCAAAGTGGGAGAGAACGGGAGTGTCTGGTTCGTGGATACTGCCGGATCCTATATTTACCACCCGACGGATGCTGAAGCTGTACAGAAGGGGATGAAACTTTCGGACAGCACGGAGATGTCCGCGTATACGGCACAGATCATGGCGGAAGAAACAGGATCCGGTGCATTCCGTTACGAAGGAGATACCCGGGATCTGTACTGGGGCACACTTGCGTCCACAGGCTGGAAAATGGGGCTGACCATGCCGGAATCAGAGATCAATGCACCTGTCCGGAAGATGAACACGGTTTCCATCATTATCCTGGTTGTGGCAATCGCGGTTTCAACCATCCTGATCATTATCCAGGTCAGCAATATGGCAAAGGCGGTGAACCTGGTACGTGCATTCGCAAGCAGCCTGGCACAGGGAGACTTCACGATTGGACGGCTTCCTGCAAAGCGCAAAGACGAACTCGGAGAAATGGCACGCTCGCTGAACGTCATGTTTGATAACAACAGCAACGTCATCCGGAATATCGGGACAGGATCCGGGAAAGTAAATGTATCTTCCAATGAACTTTCCGGAAAAGCCAACGACCTGACCAACCGCTTTGAAGAAATCTCTGTTGCCATGGAGAAAGTCAATGATGCCATGACAAATACCGGGGCAGCTACCGAACAGGTCTCTGCTTCAGCAAACGAAGTCAATGATTCCGTCCGCATGCTTGCAGAGGAAACGGCTGAAACCAAGCGGGAAGCAATCGCCATCGAACAGAAGGCACAGCAGATCGTAAAAGAAAGCCGGGAGGCAAATGATCTGGCAATCAGCATTGCACGGCAGCGCGGCGAAGAGCTGAACCGGGCAGCAGAACAGGCAGAAGTGGTCAAACAGATCGGAACCCTGGCAGATTCCATCGCGGATATCGCCAGCCAGATCAACCTGCTTTCGCTGAATGCTTCAATTGAGGCAGCACGTGCTGGAGAACACGGGAGAGGCTTCGCGGTCGTCGCTTCCGAGGTCAACAACCTGGCAACCGAAACCAAGAGCGCCGTAGATGAAATCCAGCAGACGATCAATGATATCCAGGAAGCCTTCCAGGCATTGAAGGAAAGCGCGATGGCACTGCTCAGCTTCGTGGAGAATACGGTGACACCGGATTACGCAAAATTCATCGAAGTTGGGAAAAGCTATGGCGAGGACGCAAAGAAATTCGGGAATCTTTCAGACCGGATCTCTGAAATGGTGTCTTATATCAGTGATTCTATGGAGCAGGTGAACGCAGCTGTTGCATCGATTGCGGAATCTGCAACAGAAACCGCAACAAACTCCTCCGAAGTCACGGATACTATGGATGAAGTGGCCGGCATTGTAGAAACCGTTTCGGACATGGCAGGAGAACAGCTGGAAGTATCCGAAAACCTGGACAGCATCGTAAGGCAGTTCAAATTATAATGCTGTTTCTGCCGGGGCCGCATACTGGACCCAGGCTTTTGACAGCAGTACAGGAGGGCAGGTCATGAAAAAACAGAACACCAAACAAAATCCATACCGCTTGCTGCTTCTGGTCCTGATACTCTTGCTTGCCTGCCCCTTCGGCGTATTCACATCCGGGATGCCTGTGCATGCAGCAAAGGCATCCCAGGGATGGGTGAAGCGGCAAGGGAAGCAGTATTATTACAAAAAAGGACTGCCTGTAACTGGCGTTGCAAAAATAGAAGGGAAGTATTATTACTTCAATCCCTATGGCGTACTCCAGGAAAAAGAAACAAAGGCAGACGGCAAACGGTATCTGGTTGGAAAAGACGCGGTACTGGAAGCGATCCGTTACAAAGGAAATTATTATTATGCCACCGGAAAACCCATGACGGATGCGGACGCACAGGATTATACGACACTGGTCCGCGCACGGGAAGTCGCTGCGAAAATCACAAACAGCAAGATGTCCGAGAGCCAGAAGCTCCTGGCATGTTTTCGTTATACGATGCACTTTCCATACAAGATGCAGCGGAAATTCTATCCCACAGATGATTGGCCGGCAGTCAATGCCAATGACCATTTCGTCCGGGGAGCCGGGGATTGCCATGCGGATGCCTGCTCGTTTGCCTACCTTTGTGCAGCGCTTGGTATGAAAAACATTTATGTCTGCAACGATGCCAAAGGCACCCGCGGAGAAGGGCACAGCTGGGCAGAAGTGGACGGGCGGGTGTATGACCCGCTCTTTGCAGAAGCAAAAAGCTTCGCAAATTATTACGGGGTTTCCTATGGAAGCTATTACGGGCATGCCATCCTGCATGTTCCGGTACCATATTACAGCCCTTCCCATGCGGCAAAAACAGCCAAAGCAATCACAAGCAGCAAAGATGGTTTGCAAAAAAAAGACGGATCCCATTATTTTTTCAAAAACGGAAAAGCCGTGAAAAACCGGTGGCTCCGGATTGCAGGAAACAAATATTATTTTTCTGAAGACGGGAAAGCGCTGGCAGGCGGTGCCCGCCAGGTAAAACAGTCCTATTATGTATTTGGAAAAAAAGGCGTACTTTTCGAACCAAAGAAGATTTCCGAGGTGAAGGTATCCGGCCATCGCTACCTGGTTCGTCCGAACGGGAAGGCGTACCACGGATGGTCAGACGGAAAAACCTGTTACTACTCGGAAACAGGCGAGCGGCTCAAAGGAATCCATGTATTGCACGGAAAATTTTTCGTGTTCTCTTCAAAAGGCGTGTATGCCCCGGCCAAGAGCAGGAAAATCAACCAGGCAGCCGTTCCAGGGAAACCCGCAGAAAAGCTTCTGTCCCTTCTTGGACATCCGAAGTCCCAGTCTGTATCACCAAACTGTGATATCGGAGAAGGAGAGGACGGGCTGTATGATTATGGAAATTTTGCAATCCGGACTTATATCCCTCCGGAAGATGATGAGGAAGATCCTATAGAGATCTACCAGGGATTGGCATGAAAACCAGCATGAACACGAAAATCAACATCAAACAACCACAGGCAAATCATAACCGGGCAGCATCCGAAAAAAACAACGCGCAGACAGGCATGGGGAAGCGGCTGTTTGTCATACTTGGTATGGCATCCCTCAGCATCCCCCTGCTCCTGTTCCCTGTCTTTGGACGGCAAGGGGCGGAATCCGATGCAAGCGTGACCAGATTGCCAAAACCAGGAATCCACCTGCTTTCCGATCTGGGTGACTATTTTTCAGACAACTTTGCCTTCCGCAGACAACTGGTGGAAGGCAGTGCCCGGATCAAACAAACCGCATTCCAGACATCCTCGATTCCGGAAAAAGCAGTCGTCGGCCAAAGCGGCTGGCTGTTTATGGCCGATACCCTGGATGACTATTTTGGAAAACGGACCTTGTCAGACAGCGCCCTTTCCGGCATTTCATACAACCTTTCCATCTTGCAGGAACAACTTGCAGCAGATGGCAAAGACTTCCTCTTCCTGATCGCTCCAAACAAAAACAGCATTTACCCGCAGTTTATGCCC
>CADBTO010000310.1 GCA_902797565.1 uncultured Lachnospiraceae bacterium | reverse complement strand
GTCGATCTCATCTGTCACTTCTATGGTCAGATGGTTCCCTTCCAGGGATCGCGCCTGCAGGGGGCGGATCCAGTTATCGAAGAACACTTCGGGCAATTTGTATTCTGTCCGGACATATTCTTTGATTTCATCCCAGATTTCTACCAGCTCATTTATGTTCATAATACAACCCTACTTTATATAGAAGAAATTTTTTGTTTTTCATGCAGGCAATATACTTTTTTATTTTATCGTATCCGGCTTTCGATTGCAAGGTTTTTCCAAGGTTTTTTCGCGTTTTAGGGGGGTTTGGAGCGATTTTTGGGTAGTTATCAACATTTCATGGGTGTGTTTTATACGGTTATCAACAGGGGATTGACCAGATTTCGGGTTTTCACACCGGTTCATGGGTCAAGCTATTGTGGAAATAGGACACTTTTCAACAGAGTTATCTACAAAAGTTGATAACTTTACGTATTCTGTTTTCAAAAATTAAACAGGACGTTATCACAGATTTTTTACAGGGTTTCTACAAGGTTTCTACAGATCCTCCCAGAGTTATCAACAGAGAGGCGACTCTGTTTTTTCACATTTTGGGCTATTTTTTTATGGAAAACGGTTGACTTTTTCTGAGATTTTGTTAAAATATTAGGGCTTGCGTGTGGTGTTTATTTCATCACGGCAGCGGGTCGGAGCGGATCATTTTAGAAAAAAGAATCAATAGAAAAATCTTAGGAGGTGGATGACAATGAAGATGACATTTCAGCCGAAGAAACGCCATCGTGCAAAGGTGCATGGGTTCCGTAGCCGTATGAGCACGAGGCAGGGCCGCGCAGTGCTGGCTGCTCGCCGCAGGAAGGGCAGAAAGGTGCTGACACCTTCGGGACGGGCTCGCTGATTTCGGCGGGTTCTCCTGAAGTTATAAACATATCCACATATTTATCAACATATAGATGCTTTGAAAATATAGACCATAGGTTTTGTGGTCTATTTTTTCATATTACAGGGAGTTTGCGTATGAAATTCAAGTTTGGTATTTCGCTCCGGAAAAACGATGATTTCAAGCGGGTCTACCGGAAGGGCAGATCCAGAGCGAACCGGCAGCTGGTCCTGTATGTGCTGGAAAACGGCATGGAAATAAACCGGCTGGGCATCTCTGTCAGCAAGAAAGTTGGAAATTCTGTGGTACGGCATCATTTGACGAGACTGATCAGGGAAGCCTATCGGCTGCATGAAGAGGAATTCTGTCCCGGACAGGATTTTGTAGTCGTTGCAAGGGTCGGTGCCAAAGAAGCGACTTATCATGAAATGGAACGGGCACTGTTACACCTTGCGAGGAAAATGGAGATCATAGGAGGGAAGCGTTGCTGAAGCGTTTTTTTATCTGGCTGATCCGGCTGTATCAGAAGTATATTTCACCGATGCGCACGCTGAAGTGCCCGTATTGTCCGAGCTGTTCTGCCTATGGGCTGCAGGCTGTGGAGAAGTATGGTGCAGTCAGGGGCGGTGCGCTGGCATTCTGGAGGATCCTCCGCTGCAATCCCTTTTCCAGAGGCGGATTTGACCCCGTTCCATAAACAAAACTCCGACTGTGCGCGGGAACGTCGGACGTAGTGGGGATCGACGCATAGCGTCGAATCCACACGGAGTCACAGGGGCGGTTTCTCTGAGCAGCTGCGCTGCGAAGAGGAAACGCGGTGTCGCATAGTAAATGCGCACACCAAGGAGTTCTTAAATCATGGAGGAATGAATTTGGCAATTTACATGACCGCTGATAGTGGGAAGATTCTGGGTCCTGTGGCACAGCTTCTTGGCTGGATCATGGACAAGATCTACTCATTTTTGGCGAATGTTTGCGGCATAGAGAATGTTGCGCTGGTGATTTTTATCCTGACCATCGTAATCTATCTATGCCTGTTCCCGGTAACGTACCGGACGCAGAAGTTTTCGATGCTGACACGCAAGATGCAGCCGGAACTGAATGCGATCCGCAAAAAGTACGAGGGAAAACGGGACAATGCATCAATGATGGCAATGAACGAAGAGACCCAGATGGTCTATGACAAATACGGCATTTCCCCGGCGGGGAGCTGCGTGTTCATGCTGATTCAGATGCCGATCCTGTTTGCATTGTACCGGGTCTTTTATCGGATTCCTGCTTATGTGGGAAGCGTCAAAGGCATCTTTACGGAACTGGTAGACAAGATTGTTGCCACAGATGGTTATACAGAGGCAATGAAGAAGATCTTCGAAGAAGCGAAGCTGGCGGGGGTCAAGGTAGATTTTACCGGAGCCGGGGATGCTGTTGAAAAGAATTATATTGTAGACGTATTGTATAAACTGAGTGACGGCGGCTGGAACAGCGTTTCGGATGCATTTCCGTCTTTGTCTGATCTGGTCGCGACCACACATGAAAAACTGGACAGCGTGAACAACTTCCTGATGTTCAGCATTTCTGATACGCCTTTCAACCTGATTATGGTGAATTGGAAGGCGGGCGCATTCCTGCCGGTGTTTATGGCTGTTATGATTCCGATTTGCGCGTACCTGTCTCAGGTCCTGAACCTGAAAATGGCACCGACACCGGATAATGGCGGAAATGACCAGGCAGCACAGCAGATGAAGATGATGAACCGGATGATGCCGCTGACATCGCTGGTCTTCTCGTTTACGGTTCCGGTTGGTCTGTCACTGTATTGGATTGCTGGTGCGTTAGTACGTACAGTACAGCAGGTCGTCCTGAACCGGCATTTTGAGAAAATCGACTTAGACGCGATTATCGAGAAGAACAAGGAGAAGGCGAAGGAAAAGGCTGAAAAACGCGGGATCCGGCGTGAACAGATGATGGCTGCGGCAGCTACGAATACGAAATACCGTTCCCTGTCTTCCAAAGCAGGGGTTTCCGCAGACAAACAGGAAGCGCTCGACCGTGCTGAGGCGCAGCGCCGTTCCGCGCCGAAGGGTTCTATGGCGAGCAAAGCGAATAAAGTTGCGGAATACAATTCGAAAAAGAAGTCGTAGCTGCGGCGCACACAAAGGAGTTCTCAAAAACAACTCCGACTGTGCGCCGGATCGTCGGGCGTAGTGAGGAACGATGCGAAGCGTCGTATCCTCACGAAGTCACAGAGGCGGTATCTCTGAGCAGCTTGTCTGCGAAGAGGTATCGCGCTGCCGGACACGAATGCGCACACAAAGGAGTTCTCAAATAAAGGATAAAGAAATGGAATATACGGAATTTTCCGAAAAAACGGTAGAGGATTGCCTCACGGCTGCCTCTGTATCCTTTGGCGTTCCATCCTCTGAAATTGAGTACGAGGTGGTGGAGAAAGGGAGCAGCGGGGCACTTTTCGGGATTGGAAGGAAGGATGCGGTGATCCGTGCCAGGAAGAAGGTTTCTTCTCCAATTGATGTGGCGATGGAGTTCTTGACCAATGTCTTTTCTGAAATGAATCTGGAAGTCGAGATAATCACAGAATACGATGAAGAAGAGCGGCTTTTGTCGATTGAGTTTAAGGGCGAGGAGATGGGCGTGATCATTGGAAAGCGCGGATCGACCCTGGACAGTCTCCAGTATCTGACAAACCTGGTGGTGAACCGGAAGACAGAAGAGTATGTCAAGATCAAAATGGATACGGAGGACTATCGCAGACGCCGGAAGGAAACACTGGAGAATCTGGCGAAGAATGTGGCGTACAAGGTCAGGAAGACCCGCCGTCCGTCCGCTCTGGAAGCGATGAATCCCTACGAACGCAGGGTGATCCACTTTGCTCTGCAAAATGATAAGTATGTCACGACCCATAGTGAAGGCGAAGAGCCATATCGGCACGTTGTGGTGACGCCAAAGCGGAGACCATAAACGCTGATGCGGCTTCTCAGAGAAGTTGCATGAATCAGATTTGAACTAGCAATCTTTTCAAAGTGAAAGTTTTCCCCAGAGTTATTCACAAAATGTGGATAACTTTGGGGTTTTTTGTTATAATCTGTGAAGAATCCTGAGAGCCCGGTGAAAATGATTGGAAAATCGGGGCTTTGGGAGAGATTTCCGAGTGTGGAAAAAATAAGGGCAGACCAAATGGAAGGATGTGAAATTGTGGATAATTCTGGAAGGATCAGGTTTACGAAACAGGCAGGAATGTGTAAAAGCGGATACTTGAAACAACGATAAACTGTTGATAAGTTGAAAACTATGTTGAAAAAACGTTAGACGAACGGCGTTTTTGAGGAGAAATGAAACAGATGAGTGAATGTATAGCGGCACTATCGACTGGGTTATCAACAGCAGGAATCGCGATAATCCGGGTATCCGGGGACTTATCGACAAAGATTGTGGATAATGTTTATATCGGTATGCACAATTTAACAGAGGTTCCGACACATACAGTTCATTATGGCTTTATCGTCGATAAATCCGGTAAAAAGATAGATGAAGTGTTGATAACTGTTATGCTTGCTCCACGGACTTATACACGGGAAGATGTGGTTGAAATTAGCTGCCACGGGAATCCACTGGTGATACGGAAGATTCTTTCAACACTGTATGAAGCGGGTGCGCGACCTGCGGAGCCGGGTGAATTTACGAAGCGGGCGTTTCTCAATGGAAGGCTGGATCTGGCACAGGCGGAATCCGTCATGGATTTGATCGGCGCGCAGTCGGAGTTTTCCAGGAAAAATGCGCTGAAAGAGCTGTCGGGTGTATTAACGGGAAAAATTCAGAGAATTCGTGAAACGTTGATCCATGAAACAGCATATATTGAAGCGGCACTGGATGATCCGGAACATTATGAACTGCAAAATTATGGCAGGGAGCTGGATCCAAAGATAGAGGTTATGATCCGGGAGCTGGAGGCGCTGAGCAGAAGCTTTACACAGGGGAAGTTGCTTTCATCCGGGGTCAAGACCGTGATTCTGGGGCTTCCCAACGCAGGGAAATCTTCGCTGATGAATGTTCTGATGAACCGGGATCGGGCAATCGTTTCTGATATTGCGGGGACAACGCGTGATACATTGGAAGAAACCGTTTCGATCGGGGAAGTGACATTGCGTCTGGTTGATACGGCAGGAATACGGGAAAGCTTTCTGCAAAGAGAGGCGGTCGGGGAACGGAAGCCGGAAAAAGCCGGGAAGAGGGGCTGGTTTTCAAAGAAGCAGGATGGAAAGGGGGCTGAACCCGTCGATCCAATCGAAGAAATCGGGCAGGAGCGTGCGAAGGCGGCACTGGAAGATGCAGATCTTGTGCTGATCCTGATCGATGGGTCGACACATTTTTCAGCTGCGTATACCCGGCTTTTTGAGTTGGCGAAAGGAAAGCGGAGCATCTGCATTCTGAACAAATGCGACCTTGAGCAGAATATTCCACAGGTTTCGATTCTGCGGGAATATGACGGGAAAGTCCTGCATATTTCGACAAAGACCCTGGAAGGAATTGCAGAATTGAAGGCCACGATTGAGCAGATGTTTGTGAAAGGACAGATTTTTGCCTCAGATGATGTCTTTTTGACTAATGAGAGGCAGAAGGCAGAAATTGACAAGGCAATCTCCAGCTTATCGTTGGTACGCACGTCAATCATGCAGGGAATGCCGGAAGACATGTATCTGGTGGATCTGTTGGATGCGTACCGCTATACTGGGTTAGTGATTGGCGAAGCGGTGGAAGATGACCTGGTAGACAGGATTTTCAGCGAGTTTTGTATGGGAAAATAGTATGAGTGTATTAGAAGAATATTATGATATGATCGTGATTGGCGCAGGACACTCAGGCTGTGAGGCAGCTTTGGCTGGGGCACGTTTGGGAAAAAAGACGATCATTTTTACAGTATCGATGGATTCTGTGGCGCTCATGCCATGCAATCCAAACGTGGGTGGAACGTCAAAAGGGCATCTGGTTCGGGAGGTGGATGCCCTTGGAGGTGAAATGGGAAAAAACATTGACAAGACGTTCCTGCAGTCCAAGATGTTAAACACATCGAAAGGTCCTGCGGTGCATTCTCTCCGGGCACAAGCTGACAAGCAGATGTACAGCCTGGAAATGCGCAGGACGCTCCAGTCGACGGAAAATCTGGTACTTCGTCAGGCGGAGGTTTCGGAACTTCTGGTAAAAGACGGGGCAGTGGAAGGGGTCCGGACGCTTTCTGGAGCGACCTATTATGCAAAAGCAGTCATCCTTTGTTCGGGAACGTACCTGAGTGCAAGATGTCTTTATGGATCAGTGATTGAATATACCGGTCCAAATGGCCTGAAAGCGGCAAATCATCTCAGTTCATCCCTGGAGAAGGCGGGGGTGCGATTGCAGCGCTTCAAGACCGGGACACCGGCACGGATTGACCGGCGGAGTATTGATTTTTCGAAGATGGTGGAGCAGAAGGGGGATGACGTGATCACGCCGTTTTCATTTACCACCAATCCATACGAGATCCAGAAGGAACAGGTTTCCTGTTATCTGACCTATACGAATGAACGGACGCATGAGATTATCCGTGCCCATCTGGATGAATCTCCAATTTACGGTGGCATTATCGAGGGGACAGGTCCGAGATATTGTCCTTCGATTGAGGATAAAGTGGTAAAATTTGCTGAGAAAGAACGGCATCAGCTTTTTATTGAGCCGGAAGGCAT
>CADBTO010000309.1 GCA_902797565.1 uncultured Lachnospiraceae bacterium | reverse complement strand
TTGAATCCACGAAATACCAGGGGGCGACAAACTGGTTTGTGGACTCCAGGTAATCCTCATAAACATCCAGGCAGGTTTCGTAGTGCTTGTTCTGCCACAGGTCTTCCTCGCTGACGCGCCACTTTGTACTATTATCCTCAAGCAGTGCAGAGATCCGTTTTTTCTGTTGTTTCTTCGAGATATGGAAGAAAAATTTTACCACGAGATAGCCATTGTCGTGGAGCTGTCTCTCGAAAATCTTGATGCTGTTAAGCCGCTGTTTGTATTCATCCTTCGTCAATTCTCCCTGGAGGAATGCCGTGGTCACTTCGTCCATCCAGCTTCCGTCGAAAAAGGTGAATTTTCCGGCTTCCGGGATCCGGATGAAATGGCGGTAGAGGAACGGGCGGCGGAGCTCATCCTCAGACGGCGTGGACATGGTTTCGACTTTGAAGACCCTGGGATCAAGATTTTTGATGACCTTTCCCAGTACGCTGCCCTTTCCGGCAGCGCCCCAGCCATCGAAGACGACCAGGACAGGCAGCTTCTTCTCCTTGATTGCGAGATGTTTTTTGGAAAGCTCGAACCTTGCGGTCTCCAGCCGTTCCTGCAGCACCTCTTCGTCCGGAATGGTTTGTTTTGTAAAGTTTTTCAGCATAAGAAACACTCCTTTCGTATTTTCTTGTTGGCATAGGGGTGGCCAACGCGTTTCTACTATTGTATTTTTTTTGAAAAAAATTGTCAATCAGAACCTGTTTTTCATTGAAAGTATTGTTAAAATATGCTATATTATGGAATCATGAAAAATTTTTCGGGTGGTTGGACGGCTCAGAGGGCAGGGGTTGCGGCAGGAACGTCCATGGGGAGCGCTCCGCGAGATGAGCAGGGGCAAAAAAGAGGAGGTACGACGTGAGCAAGGTAATTGTTGCCGGAATTACGCAGTTGGAGACAATTGTGAAGGTTCCAAAAATTCCGATTGAATATCACCCGTCTACGGGGTTGATTGATGCAATCTTCACTGCAGCAGGGGGGGATGCGTTTAATATTTCTCTTGCTATGAAGTGGCTGGGAGATGATGTGAAATTTATGACGGTTGTTGGCAGGGGACAGGATTATGGTATTTTCAATCCGCCCGGCAACCGTGTGATTTTGGAAACAGAATATATTATGCCGATTATGAAGGAGACACCGAAGGAGGTGTTGCTTTTTGATCGGCAGCGTCGGCAGCAGAAATTCGAAGATCTGAAAGATATCAGGGATGCGAAGTATAATATGGCAAAGGTTGAGCCGATTATCGACGATGTGGACCTGGTTTTCCTGTCCAATGCGAACTTCTGCCGGCCATTCATCCAGCTGGCAAAGGAACACGGCAAGATGCTTGCTGTAAAGATCCATACCTTCAGCAGGGATAAGGAAGTATACAATGAGGATTATCTGAGTTCGGCAAATATCCTGTATTTCGATGACAATTCGATCAGGGAGGATCCGTATAATTTCATCCAGGACATTTCCCGCCGTTATGACCCGGAGATCATCATTATCGGCCAGGGTGTGGAAGGCGTCATCCTGTATGACAGGGAGCACGAGATCAATGTACATTATAATATGGTACAGACAGGTCAGGTTGTGAACACGGCAGGCTCTGGAAACGCGATGTTTGCTTGCTTCCTGCATTATTATCTGAAGACGCAGGATTCCAAGATGGCAATCCGGAAGGCGATGATCTTCACGGCGAACAAGATTGGATATAACGGGACATCCAACGGCTTTATGACGGAAGATCAGCTGGAACAGTGGGAGAAGCTGATCTGGGATCCGCGGAATACCAGCCAGTGGGGGACGTTTTAAGACGTATTAAGGTTCCTTCTTGGAGGGCGGTTCATGCAAGGCAAGACAGAAGTTGCGGGTGCGATGGATATTACAGAGAAACAGGAGAAATATGACAGTTGCGTGAAAAAGCTGCTTTCGCAAAAGGTGATTCTGGCGTGGATATTGAAAAGCTGTGTTTCAGAATTTTCGCCTTATTCGATTGGGCAGATTATGGAGCAATGTATCGAGGCTGAACCCCAGGTATCTGTTGCTGCAGTTCATCAGGACGAGCTGTCTCCTGAAATTATTGGAAATAATACAGAAAACAGTTCCGTTGAGGAAGGGACAGTGGTATTTGACATTCTTTTCCACGCGGTTGTTCCTGGAACGGACGAACCTGTCCAACTCATTATCAATATTGAGGGGCAGCGGAACAAGGTGGATTATCCATTGGTCAAGCGTGCGATTTATTATGCGAGCAGGTTGGTATCTTCACAAAAGAATACAGTTTTTGTAAAATCGCATTATGAGAAAATCCGAAAAGTCTATAGTATATGGATTATTTTGAATGCAGAGGGAGATGAGGCAAATAGCGTAACAGGCTACTCTTTTGCAGAGAAAAATATATTTGGCAAGCATCGGGAACCGGTTGGAAACTATGATTTGATATCAATCATTCTGGTCGGGTTGGGAAATGAAGATGCAGAAGATTTTGGAGAGAATTCGATCCTTCGTTTGCTGGATACACTGTTTTCGACAAAGAAAGAAACGGAAGAGAAGAAGGACATTCTTGAAACGGAATTTGGCATTCCGATGTTTTATGATGTGGAAAGCGAGGTGGGCGAAGTGGGAGGTCTTGGGAAGGCACTATATGAGGATGCAGCCCGGAAAACCAGGAAAAGCACAAGGATTGATGCTATTTTGTCCATGGTTTCTGAATTAAACATTTCTGTGGACAGGGCGATGCAGGTATTGCGGATCTCTGACGAAGAGAAGAATGAGTACCGGAGTGCTGTGGAGGCGCAGTTGGCAGTTTCATAGATTATTTATATAAGATATAGGAGTGCCGCCGGGCACTCTTTTTTTTGAAACCGTTTGATGACGTAAAAATCCGATTGACAGGGGATGGAAGGGGTGATAGGCTAGTAATACAGTAGTGATTTGGAGAAGGCTGCGTAGGAGGCGCGAAATTTATGGTTCAACATTTCAAGTGCCAGAACTGCGGCGGGAATATGGTCTTTGACCCGAAAACCAGTATGCTGTTTTGTGGAAATTGCGGGAACGGGGAGAAGATCAAGAAGGCGCAGGGCGAGGAGGAGTATCGGAAAATTGAACCGGCCCAGGGGAAACCGCAGGTTTATACCGGGCAGGAGGCAGAGGTGCAGTACCAGTGCCAGAGCTGTGGGGCGATGATCATCGCGGAGCCAAATACTGCAGCAACGGAGTGCGCATTCTGCGGGGCGCCGGTGGTATTGTCCGAGCGTCTGGACGGGCAGTTCCGTCCGAGCCTTGTGATTCCGTTTAAGATTGACAAGCGGCAGGCGAAGGAGATCTTTAAGAATTGGAGCAAAAAACTCTTTTTGGCACCAAATGACTTCAAACGGTCCGTGCGGGTCAAGAGCCTGACAGGGATGTATATCCCGTTCTGGCTCTATAATGTGGCAGCACAGGGCGAGGCGTTCGCGGTCGGGACGATCGAGCACAGGCATACCAGCGGGGATGACGAGATCATCGAGACAGATTATTTTGATGTGTATCGAAAGATGGATCTTTTGTATCGGGGGATTCCGGCGGATGCATCCGAAAAAATGGAAGATTCGCTGATGGATCGGCTGGAGCCATATGACTACGCGGATTTGCAGCAATTTGATACGCCATACCTGGTGGGGTATGTGGCGGACAAATATGATTATACGTCTGAGGAAATGTTCCCACGTGTGGAAAAAAGGGCGAATGACTATATGGACGAGTATTTCAAGCAATCGGCAAATCGCTATGACACTGTGAATATCCTGCATCGGGACTACCATTGTGTTCCGGTTCAGACGGATTATGCGATGATGCCGCTCTGGATGATCTATTCAGATTACGAACATTCGGAATACAGCTTTGCGGTCAACGGGCAGACAGGGAAGGTGGCAGGGATGCCTCCGGTTTCCAGCGCGAAGGCAACCACATTGTTCGTGAGTGTGGCGACGGATGTGTTCGTGCTGCATCGAAACATTGTGCTTCTGCTGGGAGGGACATTTAT
>CADBTO010000308.1 GCA_902797565.1 uncultured Lachnospiraceae bacterium | reverse complement strand
GGGAATAGCGGCAACAGCGGCAACAGCGGCAACAGCGGCAGCCGTGGGAATTCCGGGAATTCCGGACGATCCGGAAACGGCGGAAATTACGGCGGCGACAATGGCGGCGGCAGCTACTTCGGCGGCGATGGCAGCCTGTTCGACCAGTTTTTTAATAACTAAGCATAATTCGATCATTTTGGAACGATCATACAAATATACTCCTCTTTTCTATCAGGGCGGGATTTTCCCGCCCTTTTCGTGTGCCTGGATGCGCAGTGAAAACTCCCGGTACAGTCGGGCGCAATCGAGCGGCAAGCAGGTCCCCATTACCGCTGCGCGATTTTTCGTGAAACCATCGTATTTTCCGTTGCAAGGGTGGGGGATTATGTTATAATGGAGACACAGAAGATGGGAGTGTGATGGAATGGCAATGAAAAAGTTTCGGACGACAGCAGTCTGCATCCCTTCGAAGCATTATATGGTGGATCTGACGGAGCGTGTCCGGGAGATCCGGCGCATGGTGGACGAGGGAGAATATTTTTCCATCAATCGAGGCAGGCAGTATGGGAAGACAACGACGCTCTATGCGCTTGGAGAAAGCCTGCGGGATGACTATGTTGTGGTCAGTCTGGACTTCCAGGGAATCAGTGCGAGCGGGTTTGCAACCGAACAAGAGTTCGTTCGGGGGCTTGCGCGGCTGATCGTGGAGATGAAAAGGACGATCGATGGCATGCCGGAGCACATCGAGGCAGAAATCAACAAACTGGCAAGCCAGGAGAAACCGATGGAGGATCTCAGTGTGCTGTTTGCTGTGTTCCGCAGCTGGTGTGAATGGTCAGACCGGGGCGTGGTGCTCATCATTGACGAGGTTGACAGTGCGACGAACAACCAGGTCTTCCTGGACTTCCTCGCACGGCTCCGTGATGGTTATATGAAACGGGAAACAGCGGGGCTGCCTGCGTTCCATTCCGTTATTCTGGCGGGGGTGACGGATGTCAGGCATTTGAAATCCAAAATCCGCGGGGAAACAGAAGCCAGGCAGAACAGTCCTTGGAATATTGCGGCAGACTTTACGATTGACATGAGCCTCTCAGAGAATGGGATCAAGGGGATGCTGGATGAGTATGAGGCGGATCACCATACGGGGATGGATACGGCGGCGATGGCGGGACAAATCAGGGCGTACACCAGTGGTTATCCGTTCCTTGTGAGCAGGCTCTGCGAACTCATAGACAAACGGGTGCAAAACGAGATGGAGCCAGGCAGGGCGTGGTCTGATGAAGGCTTCGAGGCGGCGGTCAAGCTGATTCTTGCGGAAAATAATACGCTCTTCCAGTCGATGGCAAAAAACCTGAACAATTATCCGGATTTGAAGACGATGATAAAAAGCATCCTGATGGAGGGGACGAACGTCCTGTACAATGCGCAGCAGGATGAGCTGGTCCAGCTGCAGATGTATGGGTTGATCCGGGAGGACCACCATGTTGTGCGCATTGCGAACAGGATCTTTGAAATGATGCTGTACAACCTGTTCCTGTCGGAAGACGAACTGAAAAGCAGTGTGTTTGCGAGGGCAGGAGACCTTGGAAGGAACCGTTTTGTGGAAGACGGGGTTTTGAATATGAGACTGGTTCTGGAGGGATTTATCAAGACTTTTACCGAGCGGTTCGGGAAGCTGGAAGACAGGTTCCAGGAAAAAGATGGGCGTGAGTATTTTCTGCTGTATCTGCGGCCGATCATCAATGGCACCGGGAATTATTATATTGAAGCACAGACCCGTGATCAGACGCGGACAGATGTCATTGTGGACTATCTGGGGAAGCAGTATGTCATTGAACTGAAAATCTGGCACGGAGAGAGGTATCACAAGGCGGGCGAGGAGCAGATCCGCGCGTATCTCGATTACTATGGCCTTCATACAGGATATATGCTGAGTTTCAATTTCAACAGGAAAAAGGAAGTTGGCGTGAAGCAGGTCCATATTGGGGATAAATTGTTGTATGAGGGTATGGTATAATGGGTGAATGCCTGGAGGTTCTTGCATTCTAATATGGGAAAGGAATCAATACATATGAAAAAGAAACGGATTGTGATTGCATTGGGACACAGCGCATTGGGGACAACGCTTCCGAAGCAGCAGGAAGCGGCGAAGCGGACGGCGAAGGCGGTGGCGGAGTTTATTACGCGGGATTGCCAGGTGGTGATTACGCATAGCAATGGGCCGCAGGTGGGGATGATCCATCTGGCGATGTCTGAGTTGGCGCGGGACTTCCCGGAATATACCCGGACGCCGATGAGCGTGTGTTCGGCAATGAGCCAGGGTTATATTGGCTATGACCTGCAGGGGGCGATCCGGAGCGAACTCATTGGGCGCGGCATCTACAAGCCCGTGTCAACGATCCTCACGCAGGTTTCGGTCGATCCGTATGACGAGGCATTCTATCGGCCAACGAAGAAGATCGGGCGGCTCCTGACGGAGGAAGAGGCAGAAGAAGAAGAGAAGATGGGAAACCACGTGACGAAGGTGGACGGAGGATACCGCAGGGTGGTGGCAACGCCGAAGCCGCAGGATATCCTGGAAATCGACGCGATCCGTGCCCTGCTGGATGCAGACCAGGTGGTCATTGCCTGTGGGGGCGGCGGGATTCCCGTGCTGCCGCTGGATCACCAGCTTAAGGGGGCATCGGCGGTGATTGAGAAGGATATTGCTGCGGGACACCTGGCAGACCAGGTGGATGCGGATATGTTGATCATCCTGACTGGTACGGAGAAAGTTTGCCTGAATTACGGGAAGGAGAATGAGCAGGCCCTGGATTATCTTTCCGCCTCGGATGCGCGGAAATATATGGACGCGGGGCAGTTCGAAGAGGGCACGATGCTGCCGAAGATCCGTGCAGCTGTGGATTTCATCGGCGATTCCGCGATCCGGAAATGCCTGATCGCGAAGCTGGATCCCAAGAAGCAGATTCTGGCGGGGAATACGGGAACGATGATCGGGAAATAGGGGAATGTGATGGGGTTACATGTGAATCCAACGAATGCCAGTTTCTGGTCGGATGTGCATAGCCCGATCTACGTGGACAAGACCGGGCTTCTGGAAAAGCTGAATGCCATGCTGTTCACGTCCCGGCGTTATGTGGCACTCAGTCGCGCGAGGCGGTTCGGGAAGTCCATGGCAGCCGGGATGATCGATGCGTATTACAGCCGGGGCTGTGATTCCAGAGAGCTGTTTGCGCCGTATGAAATCGCGAAAACACCGGGATTTGAGGAGCATCTGAACCAATACAATGTGCTGCATATTGATGTAGCGGAGTATCTGAATGATGGGGTTGTTTCAGAAACTGTAAAGCGGATGGACGCGAAGCTTCTGGAGGAATTTCAAGAGGAATTTCCAGAGTACATTTCGGCTTCTTCAAATTCGACAGCGGCGGCTATGGCAGAGGTTTATAGAAAAACGGAGATTCGGTTTATCGTAATCATCGATGAATGGGATTGCATCATCCGTGACGCCAAGGATGACAGGAAACTGATACAGGAATATCTGCGCTATTTGCGCGGTTTTTTCAAGTCGGAAACGTCAAAGCAGTTTCTGGCGCTTGGCTATATTACGGGGATTCTTCCGATCAAGAAGTACGAGGGGGAATCCGCGATGAACGTCTTCGAAGAATACACGATGGTGGATTCCGGGGAGCTGACCCCGTATTTTGGCTTTACGCAGGAAGAGGTGGAGCGGCTGGCAGGCGAGTGGGAGATGGATTTGCAGGGGCTGGAGAACTGGTACGATGGCTACCTGATGAAACCTTCGAAGCGGAGATCAGAGAACGGGGAGCCGATCCATATGTACAATCCAAACTCGCTGGTAAAGGCATTGCAGCATGGAGATCTGGAAAGCTACTGGAAAAACACCGGCGCGTTCCGGGGTTTGAATACGTTTATCGAGCGGAATGAGGAAGGGCTGCGGGACGATATCAAGGCGATGCTTGCCGGGGAGCAGCGTCCGGTGGATATATCCACCTTCCAGAACGACCTGACCAGTTTCCGGAGCAAGGATGATGTGCTGGCGGCGCTGATCCATATGGGCTATCTGGGCTATGACGCGCAAAAAAAGGCGGCATTTATCCCGAATCGTGAGGTGCGCGAAGTGTTCGAGAGCGCGATCAAGGTGGGGGACTGGGTGGAACTGCGTGAGGCGCTTCGGCATTCGGACGAGCTGCTCCGGGCAACCTCGGCGGGCGATGGGAAAAAGGTGGCGGAGGCAATCGAAAAGTCGCATCAGGATTATGCGTCCATCATTGCATACCATGACGAAAACGCGCTCGCGTGCGCGATGATGATGAGTTTCTACACGGCGCGGAATGATTATGAGATTCGCCGGGAACTGCCTGCCGGGCGGGGCTTCGCAGATCTGGTGTTTCTTCCGAAGCAGGGGCGGGAAGTGCCCGCGATGGTGGTGGAGCTGAAATGGAACCGTTCTGCCAGGGCGGCGATCAAGCAGATCCGGGACAGGCAGTATGCCGGTGCGCTTTCCGGCTATCCCGGAGATGTGCTTCTGGTGGGCATCAATTACACGAAAAAGACGGGCCGGCATACCTGCCGGATCGAGCGTGTGCAGATGGAGTGAAGGTATGGGCATTCAAAAAATGGAATGGCCAGTGATTGATGATTGGGAGTTTGATGATTTTGCGGCATATGAAGGTTCAGACAGGAATATATTTCCAGCCAGATACTTGGAATATGCGGCTATGAGGTGCATCACACGCAGCTTTGTGTCAGGCATGACGAGGTTGTTGTGGTTTGTGAGAACTTCGTGCAGGAAGGTGAGCGCCTGATTGAATTTGATAAGTATATGCACAGGCATTATGATTCCGGGGATATTGGGTGTGTGCCAACGCTTGCGCAGATTGATTATGTGCTGGCAAATGACCGTACCTTGCCGCGGCGTGCGTCAGAACTCAAACAAACATACGCAGAGCAGTTTGTGGGAGATGCGCTGATCGGAAATTTTGACCGGCATATGGGAAACTGGGGG